>CAMWRR010000103.1 GCA_947176715.1 uncultured Rikenellaceae bacterium
GGCTTTGAATATGCCGTAGATGCGGCCTATGCGGTTAGGGGCGATACCTAAACCGGTGCATACTCCGGCAGTGGTGGTGTTGGACGATGTTACGAAAGGATAGGTGCCGAAGTCTATGTCGAGCATTGTGCCTTGCGCCCCCTCGGCCAGAATGCCTTTGCCGCGGCGGAGATAGGCGTCCATCTCGTATTCGCTGTCGATGATGTCGAAACGTTTTACGGCATCGAGAGCCTCGAACCACTGTTTCTCGTATTCTGTTACGTCGTATTTGAAGCCGTAGCTATCGAGTATCTGCTCGTGCTTGGCCTTGAGCGCGTCGTAACGCTCCTTGAAGTCCGGCAACAGTATGTCGCCCACACGCAGACCGTTACGACCGGTCTTGTCCATATATGTGGGGCCTATGCCTTTGAGCGTGGAGCCTATCTTGGTCTTGCCCTTGGCCTGTTCCGATGCCGCGTCGAGCATACGGTGGGTGGGTATTATAAGGTGCGCTCTCTTTGAGATGCGTATGCGGCCATTGATGTCTTCGCCCTCTTTCTCCAGCTCGCGGACCTCTTCCGCGAAGATGACGGGATCCATCACCACGCCGTTGCCTATGACATTGACCGCACCGGCACGGAAGATACCGGACGGGATGGTATGAAGAACATATTTCCTGTCATTGAACTTGAGAGAATGGCCGGCGTTGGGGCCCCCTTGGAAACGGGCGATAACGCCATAGCTCGGTGTCAGAACGTCGACAACCTTGCCTTTACCCTCGTCACCCCACTGGAGGCCGAGAACAACATCAACTTTCATCGGTTTTCAGTTTGAATTGAATAGATTTTACGGTGTAAAATTAATAAAAAACGGCAAACTATGAACAGTTCCCGGCTAAAAAGTACGGCGCGAGCAGTCAAAGTTCATAACCACAATATTTTACAAACCGTTTTCGATGTCCGTCCGATAATAAAAGACGGACACCTTATGCGAATACGGCAAAATTTCTGCCAAAGACGGCTTTTTATCTCTTTATAAGCCTTATGCCTCCGTCGTCAACGGAGGCTACCCCCTCGCGCAACAGGCCTCCGAGTGCCTTTTTGAACAGCTTCTTGCTCATGCCGGTGGTCTGCGCGATGGTCTCCGGTGAAGATGAGTCGCATACGGGGAGCGATCCGCCGTTGTCCTCCATCATCTCCAAGAGCCTGTCCGAAGCCTCCCGTACGCCGTCGTAGCCCTCTTTGCGGGTCAGTATGTCTATGCGTCCCAGCTCCGTTATCCTGCCTACGTAGCCTGTCATGCGGTCGCCTATCCTCACGGGGGAGAATAGCTGGTTGTCGTAAATCATGCCCCAGTTGACGCCGTTCACTATCACCTTGAAGCCTCCCTCGCTCCTCTGGGCCACGAGTATCTCCACCTTGTCGCCCTCGCATACCTTTATCTCGCGATTCGATACGTAGGCTCCGAGCTTGGTGGTGGCGACCAGACGGCCCGATACGCGGTCCGCCTCCAAAGCCACCACCACCGTGTCGCCTGTGCGAAGCTCGCCCCGATAGTTGGCACGCGGCAACAGCAGGTCTTTGGGCAGCCCCCAGTCGAGGAACACGCCTATGCGCGATACGGCCACCACATCCAACGGGCCCACCTGCGAAAGGGTCAGAAGCGGGCGATGCGTGGTGGCCACGGGACGGTCCTCGCTGTCGAAACAGACGAAGGCCTCTACGGTGTCGCCCTCTCTCATGGAGTCGGTTACGTAACGGCGCGGCAATAACACCTCAGCGCCCGTCTCGTCCATGAGATAGGCGCCGTTCTCGGTGAAGCGCGCAAGGTGAAGTTTCTGAAACAGGCCCGGTGTCAACATATAAATAGTGTGTTTGTGCGGGAAAAATCCCGGTTTTAGGGCGTGCTTTACATGTTTTGCGAACAACTGCCCGGAACAAAGGTACGAATAAATCGGAGATATTACGTAGGCATGTCTGTCGAAGAGATATAATTGTCGCGCTACCTTATGTCGGCAAGGTGTTTTTTGTGACGTAAGAATATCTGTAACCGGATTGGCGACACCGGTCGTAATAGTGTCCGGCTCCCCCGCCTCACATGTGCCGCAAGCTAAGGGTGTTCGACATTCCGCGCCTTCCGGGAGTCCGAGATTTTGCCGTACGGTAATAAAAAAATTATTACCTTTGTTTTGCGGTATGTTTTTTGATACGAAGCCAAAGGTGTAATTATGAAGATATTGATAATAAACGGACCTAACCTCAATCTGTTGGGCAAGCGTGAGCCGGGCATATACGGTAGTCGTAGTTTCGAGGATTATTACGATGCTCTGTGCGGGCGTTACGGTGATGTGGAGTTCTCCTATTTCCAGTCCAACATAGAGGGGGAGCTTATAAACGCCGTGCACGGTGCCGACGGTGCTGTCGACGGCGTCATTCTCAACGCGGGAGGCTACACGCACACCTCCGTGGCCTTGGCCGATGCCATAGGCGGAGTAAAGGTGCCGGTGGTGGAGGTGCACATATCGTGCATACTGGCTCGCGAGGAGTTTCGCCACAAGTCGCTCATAGCGCCTGTTTGCGCCGGTTCCGTCATGGGGTTCGGGCTCGACTCCTACCGTCTGGCGGTGGAGGCCTTCCTTATCAAGGCCGGGCGATAGGGGCGGTCTGTGGTATTGAAAATATCTGTATTATGGAAAACAGACGAACCAAAATAGTGGCTACCGTCTCCGACCGCAGGTGCGATGCGGAGTTCATACGCTCGCTTCATGAGGCGGGTGTCGACGTGGTGCGCATAAATTCGGCCCATGCCGACATAGATGGCGCCACACGTATAGTCGACAACGTAAGGGCTGTGTCGGAGTCGATAGCCATACTCATCGACACCAAAGGCCCCGAGATACGCACCTCGCGCATGGAGGAGCCGGGGGTGGAGGTCCGAACGGGCGACACTCTGTGCGTGAAGGGCGGCGACAAAGAGAGTGTCGGCAGTCGCGATACCATATACGTGACCCACAGGTCGATAGCCGACGATGTTCCGGTAGGCGCCTCGCTTCTTATAGACGACGGCGAGATAGAGCTTGGCGTGGTGGCCCGGGAGGGCGATGCCTTGATAGTCAAGGTTATGAACGACGGTACGATAGGGGCGTTCAAAAGCGTCAACATACCCGGCGTGCCCATAGACCTGCCGTCCGTAACCGAACGCGACGAGATGTTCATACGTTGGGCCGTGGAGCACGATCTCGATTTCGTGGCCCACTCGTTCGTGCGAAGCAAAGACGATGTAATGGCCGTGCAGCGCATAATAGACGAGTGCGGCGGCCATCTTAAAATCATATCCAAGATAGAAAACCGCGAGGGTGTCGACAATATCGACTCCATTCTCGAACACACCTACGGCGTCATGGTCGCCCGCGGCGATCTGGGGGTGGAGATTCCGCCCGAGAGAATCCCCATAGTGCAGCGTACCATAATAAAAAAGTGCGTGGAGGCCAAGAAGCCTGTGATAGTGGCTACCCAGATGTTGCAGAGCATGATATCCAATCCGAGGGCCACTCGCGCCGAGATAAGCGACATAGCCGGAGCCATATACCAGCGTGCAGACGCACTCATGTTGAGCGGCGAGACGGCCTCGGGGCGTTACCCGCTGGAGGCCGTGCGCACGATGGCCCGGGTAGCCTCGCGCATAGAGCAGGATACCTACACGATAGAGAACGTCAACATGACCGGTGTCAACAACGAGATAACCGCCCAGCTGGCACGTTCTGCCGTGAGGGCCTGTCTCAACTTGCCGGTCAGGGCCGTGGTCATAGACACCCTTTCGGGGCGCACGGGGCGTTATCTGTCGGCATTCCGCGGCAGCCGTACGGGCTACGCCGTGTGTTATCGCAAGCACGTTATGCGTGAGATGGCCCTGTCGTACGGCATCTGCCCCCGCTATCAGGAGCCGCCGCGCTCGCACCACAGCTTCATATTCAACATACTGACCACCCTGAGAGACGAACGTAAACTTACCGACGATGATTTGATAGTGGTGGTCGGAGGCGATTTCGGAGCCGCCAAAGGGGCCTCTTTCATGGAGATAGGCTCGGTGGGTAATCTGGTGGAGAAGTCGACAAGGGAGCGGTGCGACGATCCGTGCGAGAAATAATTTAAAACAGATATATTATGAGAACAATACCGGCCTCGGAGCTGATAGTTAACGGTGACGGAACCGTATTCCACCTGCACATGCGTCCCGACCAGCTCGCGCAGAAGGTGATTTTAGTCGGCGATCCCGGTCGCGTGCCTATGGTCAGCGGCCGTTTCTCTGAGATAGAGTGCAGCGGCGGCAACCGTGAGTTCGTATGGGCTACGGGACGTTACCGCAACGAGCGTATTACCGTGTTGTCGACGGGGATAGGCTCCGACAACATAGACATAGTCATGAACGAGCTCGACGCCCTCGTCAATGTCGATTTGGAGATCCGACGTCCGCGTTCCGACCGTAACTCGCTGTCGATAGTGCGTCTGGGTACCTCGGGAGCCTTGCAGCCGGATATAGAGCTGGGGTCGTTCGTGATGTCGGCATGGTCGATAGGTACTGACCCTCTGGCCAGATTCTACAAAGGGGCGGGAGCGGTATGCGCCACCGCTGCGGAGGAGGCGTTCATGAAGCACATGGGGTGGCCCGAGGGGTTGTCGCGCCCCTATGTCATAGAGGCTTCGTCTATTTTGAGGCGACGTTTCGAGCCTATGGCATCGCCCGGTTTTACACTGTCGGCCCCCGGGTTCTACGCACCGCAGGGCAGATGGCTCACGCTCGAGCCGGAGATAGCCGATTTCATTCCCCGGCTCGAGAGCTTCGACTATAACGGACGGCGTATCACCAACATAGAGATGGAGAGCTCGTCCATAGCCCTGCTCTCGGCTCTTATGGGGCATCAGGCCATCACCGTATGCCTTATCATAGCCCAGCGTCATGCGCAACTCTCCGATGTCGATTATAGCGGGGCCATGGATACGATGGTGGCTTCGGCGTTGGCTTGTCTGGCGGATTGACAGGGCTATTGCTCGGCGTGGCCGTTAAGTTTTTCAATGAAAAGCCGAGGATGTTTCGGTAGGCATTCCGAGTTGAGTAAGGCGGTATTTCGGTCGCGCCTCTCGGCGGGCGGTGGTTCGTGATGTTCGGTGACGCCGGGTATGTTTCGGTGGGCGAGTTATGTTGAGTGATACGGTATTGGGTCGCGTTCGGAACTAAAGTAGAGCGGGCCGGAGCCTGCGGGGGACCGCACTGGGCGGGGAGGCCGAGAGTGTGATTTTATTTAAATTCGGCGAATATCGCTTATAGCTTCGTTACTCTCCCTTGCGGGCCTCCGTTGGGGGAGGCTTCGGCCCGCCGGGCTTTACGCTACGCTTCAAGCCCGCCAAGCGGAAAGTGTCTTATGGCTCTCGCTTCGCTCGGGCCGCTATCTTTCAAAACAATTAAGTCATTGATATTGTTATGGTTATTGTGTAGAGCTCATGTTAACTTAAAGTAGAGCGGAACCTGCGGAGGACCGCACCTCCCGGCGGGCGGAGACTTTATCGGACGACAATAATCTCCTTTGGAATCATCTTTTGTGCATAACCCTCTTCCGATTGTGTGTCAGGTATTGGTTTTGAATAATATTTACCGGATATTTGCAATAGCGACAGCCTAAAAAGAGACCCGACACGATTGCGTTATTGTTTTTTATCGTATTGCGATATTCAACACAAGAAAGTGTTTAGCTATTCTCGATAGTGAACCTAGGAAATTCATCTGATAAGAGAATAAGCGAAATGTCTCTCACGTCTATCTATTGGTATAATAGTTACGGCGTGGGCTGTTGCTTTTTTTATTATCAAGGCTTTCCTAGGGCCTACTATCTGAAAAAGTTATCAGTCCCACGCTTTCTTCATTTGATTATGTATCGCTGTCGAGGGACGAACGGCAAAAATCTCTTTTTACAAATGAAAAAACTTTTGTTTTTGGCTTTGCCCGTATTGGCAATGACGTTCGTCTCGTGTTATAAGGACAAGAACAAGGACAATGCTTCCAAATTGAATAACGAGGTGGTGTTCGACGGCAAAAGCTATGCTATCAGTAGCGCGGAGATGACCTATTACGGCGACGAGAACGAAGACAACACCTCCAATGTCGATTTGGATATCGAGTGCAAAGGTATCGATGTCGGATTCGAGATGTTCGTTTCCGGCAAAGAGACGCGGTTGGTGTCGGGAACCTACCGCTTCAACGCCAATGGCGGTGTCTCTACTTTCGACGACGGGTGGGTGGTATTTGATACCACCGATAAAGGATACGTCATTAACTCCGGCGAGGTGAAAGTGGATGTCTCTGGCACTACCTATACCGTGGTGTTCGACTGCCGTACCTCTACTGGCGAGACTGTCGTTGGTAAGTACACCGGTACTCTCAGGTGGTACGACGAGTCTCGTTAGTGACGACTCTTTTTTACAGGATGCGTCCCTGTCGCCATTGCGGCGGCGGGGACGTTTCTTTATCGACAGGCCTCACGCGGGCTGTTTTTGGTTTGTCGCGAAAAAATATTACCTTTGAAAGTTAAGAGAAGCTATGGGTTGCGGTGAAAAATAGTCCCCGACCCGTTTGTAGCGCGTTTTTACGTTGTCGGGGTCTTGCCGAAGGCGTGGTATGGCGTGTGAAATGCGGCTTTTTGTTACCTGTAAAGATA
>CAMWRR010000104.1 GCA_947176715.1 uncultured Rikenellaceae bacterium
CGAGGGAAAGAGTCGGAACATCTAATAGCTCAAAGGATCGTCCTTCCATTCGCACACCGACCAACGCAGATAGACGTCGTATCCTCCCGCCACGGCGTGTATGGCAGTCCATGCCGCCTCCGCAGGATCGGAGAATGTGAATATGTTGGGGAAAGCCTCCGTGCAACAGGTGTAGACGCAACTGATCTGCCCGTTGCGTTCGCGTTCGGCCTTGACATCGGCCGGAAAGGTACGCCCGTAAGGGATGCTGAGGTAGTAGAGGTCGGAGACTATCTCGGGGTGATAATCGCCAGCAAGAGATATTTTGAAGTCCGGGTCGGCATCCTTTATCACCTTTATGGCCTCGCGCATGGCTTTCATAGGGCGTTCGTCCATTGCCACTACCGTCTTGTCGAACCACCCCTTCTCTCGCAGGTGGCGGGCGAAATCTTTAAGGAAAGCGCCCCAGTAGCGGGTGTATGCCTCCTCTCCGGGCTTGGCCTCGATGAACTGCACGCGGTTTGTGGCCTGATCGTAATAGTCGAAACGCAACGCCCACGGTATCATCGTATAACAGCTTATCATACCGTCTATACCTATCTCTTCGGTCATGAATGTCACCCACTTGTCGAACACCGTGTAGTCGTAGCTCCACGTGCCGTCTATATTGAGCGTGCGGCCTATCATACTGTCGAAATGGTCCTCGGTCTGACCGTTCCACGGTTTGTGCATTATGCTGGCCGTAACGGAGCGTTGCCCCACATCGGCGAGCATCTTCATTATGGGCGACATAAGGTCGAAATGCTCCCTGCTCCAGAGCGGAACACCGTAGTAACGGGCGACGGCATAGGGATTCTGCCACATATCCAGATGCAAAGCCCACTCCTTAGGGGCGGGAAGCGTACGGTCGAGCACCTCCACCTCCAGATGGAGCCTCATGGGCTTGAGGTTATCGCCCGACACGGTAACGACGCCCCTGTACCTGCCCGCACGCGCATCCGCCGGCACCCGCACCGTCACCCATACGGGGCGGACGCTACGGGCCTCGACGTCGCAAAGCTCCGATATGTCCAAAACATCGGCCACGAGCGACGAATCCCACTGGCTCTTGTCTTCGCGATAGCCGCATCCGCTACCGTCCTCGTTGGGTCCGTCCGTCATGACATAACGCACGAAATTGGTCGTGACGGCAGAGGCGGGTATCGAAGAGGCACCCTGTTTCAAATCGCCGGCCTCGACCCTTACGCCATTCAACCGGCGGTCGGTCCACAGAACCGCCTGCGCATATACCCGCTCGCCCCTCCACGCGGTAAGGCTCATGCGGGTGTTGCCCACAACCTCGGGCACAACCGACTTTTCATAACGTATGTCGACACTGCCCCAACTCAACATTACAGGGGCCTTCATGCCATTCCACGCCTCCTCGCCGTCGTGAGGTCCCGGGTCGGGCAGCTCCTCGTAATCGGAGAGCGACGAAAACTCCCTCTGCTGGGAATAACAAACAGTCGCACAGACCAAAAGAGACGATACTATCAAAAACGATTTGACATTCATAATATTTCCACATTTAGATACAAAGCTCTTTCAAATTTAATCAAATTTTTCTTAAAAGCCGTTTTAATCCTTTTATCATCGTTTTCAAACGACACAAGGCCGCACTGTGAGGCTAAAAATCCGAATAAACTGTCCGGAAACAGTCATCGGTAAAAATTTCATTAAAGTTAACCCGGCAACACAGCCTGTCGCCGACATCGGTCACAAAGCACGTAACTTACGGATAGACAACGGAAGCGGCTCGTTTTTGGTCTGTTCGGAATATATAGTGTTCCGTATGCGCCATATTTATCCGTTTGTTTGAAATTACCCTTTGCCGATACGTTTATAATAGTTAAATTTGCGGTTGTTTAAAACCGAACGCCCTATGAAAAAGGTCATTGCCATGTTTTTAGGCTTGTGTGCCTACGGCTCCGTCGCGGCCCAGACCGACACGATGGACGGTGATCTGCCATCATTGGAACGACGCGTAGAGAGTATGGAGAAGATCGTTATCTCCAAGCACCTCAAAGTATCGGGATTCCTGAACATGCGCTACCAGTGGAACGGTGCCGACCGCTCCAACTCGTTCGACATACGGCGTGCACGCGTCAGCCTCAAAGGCGACCTCATCCCCGCGTTGGACTACTGTCTGCAGGTGGAGTTCGCCGGCTCTCCCAAGATTCTCGACGCCTATATCCGTTACAAGGTGGCGCGCCAGTTCAACATACAGGCCGGCGAGTTCAAGATACCGTTCTCCATGGAGAACGCATACAGCCCCACGGCGCTGGAGACAGCCGAGAACTCCATGGCCATATCGCGCCTCTGCAACTACTCCGACATATCGGGCACCGCCTCCAACGGCCGCGACATTGGTATCGCGCTATACGGCGGCTTCTGGAAAAAAGACGGCTACAACTTGCTCGACTACGAGGTGGGGGTATTCAACGGTAGCGGCATCAACGTCAAAGACGACAACAAGGCCAAGGATTTCTCCGGCCGTCTGACCGTAAACCCTACGCGCCATCTGTCGCTATCGGGCTCTTTCTATTACGGCACGTTCGGCAAACAGAGCGAGACGACGCACAACCGCACGAGAGCGGGTGCCGGTATCCGTTGGGAAGACGAACGGTTGCTCGTAAGAAGCGAATACATATACGGCAAAACGGCAGGCATGAAAAGCGAGGGCGTGTACGCCGTAGCCGGATATTTCGTCCATCCCAAGTTCCAGCCTATACTCAAATACGACTTTTTCCGTCTCGACCGCACAAACGCGGCCACCAAAGACAACTACTACCTCGTAGGCTTGAACTACTATCCGTTCGCATTCATGAGGCTGCAGGCAAACTACACATACAAAAACATTGGCTCGGCCCCCGATGCCCACATGTTCTCCCTGCAATTTTTCGCCATGTTTTAATATAAAAAGAGATTAAAGATATGAAAAGAATCAGAACCTCAATCTGCGCGTCGCTTCTGGCCGCCATAGCCCTGAGCACGGCATCGTGCGGAGGAGGCGCCAAAGAGGGCGGCATGAACGGCGAACTCTCTCTCTCGGGAGCTTTCGCGCTCTATCCTCTGGCCGTACAGTGGGCCGAGGAGTTCAGGTCGATATATCCCAACGTAAGGATAGACATATCGGCCGGCGGCGCTGGCAAGGGTATGACCGACGCACTGGCCGGAGTGGTTGACATGGGAATGGTCTCGCGCGAGATATATCCCCCCGAGACGGCTAACGGGGCCGTAGGGTTCGCGGTGGCCAAAGATGCCGTGGCGGCAACTGTCAATGCGGCCAACCCCAAGATCAAGGAGATACTCGAACACGGCATGACACGCGAGGCGGCCGTCAAGATATGGCTGACCGGCGAGGCCAAGACGTGGGGCGACGTGCTCGGCACCGACGACGACACCCCCCTGCATGTCTACACCCGCTCCGACGCTTGCGGAGCCGCCGAGACATGGGCGCTCTGGTTGGGCGGCAAACAGGAGGACCTCGGCGGCACGGCAGTATTCGGCGACCCGGGCGTGGCGGCGGCCGTGCAGAAAGACATCTACGGCATAGGTTTCAATAACATAGGCTATGCCTACGACAACGACACCCACAAGCCCAACGACGGCATATTGGTGATGCCCATAGACATAGACGGCAACGGACGCATCACCCCCGACGAACAGTTCTACGACACCAAAGACCGCATCGTAGAGGCCATATCTCATGACAAATACCCCTCGCCTCCGGCACGCGACCTATACTTGGTGACCAAAGGGGTGCCTACGGACTCAATCACAGTCGCTTTCATCAAATACGTTCTCGGCAAAGGGCAGGAGAAAAATATTCCGGCCGGATATATCGGCATGTCGGAGGAGAAGGTGCAGAAATCGCTCGACATGCTCGATGCGGCGGCGGAATAAAACCGACAATTCATGGCTAATATACGAATAGCTAAAGAGAAGACGGTAGGGGGTGTCATGTTCGTCATGACGGCCCTGTCGTTGTTATTGGTGGTCGCTATGGCGGTGGGGCTCTACTTCAAGTCGGCCCCCATCTTCGAGGACCACTCGCTGTGGGAGCTGCTCTCGGCGAGCGAGTGGAAGCCGTTCAAGAACAAGTTCGGATTCTTCCCGTTCATAATGGGTACCGTGTGGGTCACCGGCATAGCGCTGTTACTGGCTCTGCCGCTGTCGTTGCTCACGGCGGCGTTCCTTACGGAATATTCGCGCTCGTGGGTCAAACGGTGGGTCTATCCGGCGTTGGACATATTGGCGGCGCTCCCCTCGGTGATATACGGCGTGTGGGGTACCTTGCTGATAGTGCCTTGGATATCGGACAAACTTGCGCCGCACTTCGTGGAGTACTCGTCGGGATACACGGTGTTGGCCGCGGGCATAGTGCTCAGCGTGATGATATTACCGCTGTTGGTGAGCCTGCTGGTGGAGATATTCTCAACGGTGCCGCAGGAGTTGCGCGATGCCTCGCAGTCGTTGGGAGCCACTCGGTGGCAGACTACCAAAAAGGTGGTGATCCGACGCTCGTTGCCCGGCATACTGGCCGCCGTGGTGTTGGCCCTGTCGCGCGCTTTCGGCGAGACAATAGCGGTGCTCATGGTGTGCGGCAACCTGCCTCAGGCCCCGCACTCGCTTTTCGACGCCTGCTACCCTATCCCCACACTCATAGCCAACAACTACGGCGAGATGTTGTCTCTGCCTCTATATGAGGCGGCGCTGATGTTCGCGGCTCTGATACTGTTCGTGGTGGTATTGCTGTTCAATCTGCTCTCGCGCATCATTCTTTATCGCATCAAAAAAGCATGAGAACCAAATACATAGAAGAGATAGCCGTAAAGGTGCTGATGGCCGTGTCGTTGCTGACCGTATTCGGGTTGGTGGCGGGCATCATCTGGACCATATTCCACCGCGGCTGGAGCTGCATAAGCTGGGAGATGATATTCTCGCTCCCGGGCGGAGGATTCTACATAGGCAAGGAGGGGGGCTTCCTCAACGCAATAGTGGGGTCGATATATATAGTGGCCGCATCCACGTTCCTCGGGTTGCTGGTGAGCATTCCAGTGGTATTCTACCTCAACGTCTATCTCAAGGGCAGCTCCCGCTTCGCATACGTGGCGCGGTTGGCCTACGACGTGCTGTTCGGCATACCGTCGATAGTCTACGGCGCCTTCGCATTCACGCTCATGATATGGCTTGGGATGCGCACCTCGTTGCTCGGCGGTATTTTGGTCACCACGTTGCTCATAATCCCCATATTGATAAGGTCTATGGACGAGGTGGCGCAGAACTTCCCGCGCGACCTGCTCGAGGCGTCGTATGCGTTAGGTGCCACCCGCTTGGAGACGATGGGGGTGGTGTTGCGTCAGATAATGCCCGGCATAGCTACGGCCACGCTTCTGTCCATAGGGCGCGCCATAGGCGATGCCGCCGCAGTGATGTTCACGGCCGGCTTCTCCGACTCGATACCCACCTCGCTGACACAACCGGCCGCCACTCTGCCGCTCTCCATATTCTTCCAGCTGAGCGCACCGCAGGCCGAAGTTCAGAACAGGGCCTACGCCGCCGCATTGGTGCTCACAATCATAGTACTGATAATAAGCCTTACGGGGCGTTTTATAACTCACCGATTCTCTAAAAACAAGATATAAGCAATGTTTCGCAGGATTTTTAAACGGACTGCGGGGGAGCCCCTCAGCGACATATCGCCGATAGACGAAACGTTCGTTCCGGACGCCAAATTCCAGCATACCGACGCCCACTCCCAGTTAGAGGTGCGAGGACTCAACCTCTCCATCGACGGGCAGGCCATACTCAAGGATGTCAACCTGCAGATACCTAAAAACAAGGTTACCTGCATAATAGGCCCCTCCGGATGCGGCAAATCTACTCTGCTCAAGACATTCAACCGCCTCATCGACTCGGTGGAGGGTGTTAAGATAGACGGACGCATAACACTGGGCGACTGCGACATAATAGAGAGCAATGGCGCAGAGCTGATAGAGCTTCGTCGTCGTATAGGGCTCGTGCCCCAGAGGCCGTGTCCGTTGCCCATGTCCATATTCGACAACGTAGCCTACGGCTGTCGCATTCACGGCATAAGGGGACGTCGTCAGCTCGAAGCCGTTGTAAGGCACTATCTGCAGGAGGTGGGGCTTTGGAGCGAGGTAAAAGATCGCCTCCGCGAGCCTGCCACACGGCTATCCATAGGGCAACAGCAGCGTCTGTGTCTGGCCCGCAGCTTGGCCGTAGAACCGGAGTTCATACTCGCCGACGAGGCCACATCAGCGCTCGACCCCATATCGAGCAAGACGGTAGAGGACCTATTCGTCAAGCTCAAAGAGCACTACTCCATAATAATGGTCACCCACACCCTACGTCAGGCATTGCGCATAGCCGACTACATAGTTTTCATATACATGGGCGAAGTGGTAGAGGCCGGCGACAAAGACACGTTCATGAACTCCCAAAACGAACTGACACAGAAATACCTGAAAGGCGTATTCAGCTGAGGCAGAGGCACAGCCTCTTCCGAATCAACTTTAGAGGCACGGCCTCTTTTGAATCAACTTTATATGTCGGTTACTCTGTGGAGCGAAAGTGAAAACGGCATATTTAGGAAGCGATAGGGCCGG
>CAMWRR010000105.1 GCA_947176715.1 uncultured Rikenellaceae bacterium
GAGGAATATAAGCCTATTCGTATCTGAAGGCTGTTTTTGTGTTGATTTACACATAATTGTGCGGATGTTTTTTTTATCGGACAGCAATAATAAAAAAGGGCGGGGAATGAACTCCCCGCCCTGAATCTGTCGAACACCCCCGGTTATTTGTTGAGAGCGGCAACTTGCGCTTTGGCGGTAGCGGCGTTGGGACCGGC
This sequence comes from uncultured Rikenellaceae bacterium, assembly GCA_947176715.1. Taxonomy (GTDB): domain Bacteria; phylum Bacteroidota; class Bacteroidia; order Bacteroidales; family Rikenellaceae; genus CASDZP01. The sequence continues at coordinate 198 of CAMWRR010000105.1, forward strand.
CGTCACCTGCTGATAGTATTTGACCGCTTTTGCGTTGTCGCCTTTGGTCTGGGCGGCTACGGCTACGAGGAAGCATGCGTTGGACTTCGCTTCGGGAGAGGTCTGTGCGGCTATAGCGGCATCGCCGTAAGCTATGACGGTATCGAAGTCTTTGGCGTTGTTGGCCGACTGAAGGAGCAACATATTGGCCTGCTCGCTCTCGGGATCCACCTCTATGGCCTTCATGATGAGAGCTCTTGCAGAGGCGTAATCGTCAGATGCCTTGACAGCCGACGAGAGCAGGTCGGTAACGTAAGCGTCTTTCGCACTTGCGGCGGCGGCTTCGTATTTGCTGTGTGTCTTGCCCAGCTCTATGACAGAGGTGTAGAGCTCGCCGGCCTTGTCGAAATCGCCGCTCTTACCGTAGCACTGTGCGGCAAGAAGCATGGCCTCGGTGTCTTTGTTGTTGACGGCAATGGCCTGTTCGTAAGATTTGGCGGCAGATACGAAATCTTCGGCCTTGAGCGCAGAAGAGGCTTTGGCCTTATATACCTTAGACAATACCGACTCTATGGCACGTACGCCCGAGGGGTCGGCCATCTCCGAGAGATCGCGGGCTTTGGTCAGCTTATCTGCCGCGTCGTCGAAACGGCCTGCGCTGGCATCCTGAACGCCGAGGTTACGATAACATTTGGCCAGATAAGACTGCGCCTCGGTCATGGTGCTCAGACAGTCGTCGGCACTGGTCTGCGACATCTCTACGGTCTTTTCGAGCGCGGTTATGGCCCCGTTATAGTCTTTGTTGTTATAGAGGGTGGCCGCCTCGATGAATTTGGCGTTCACCTCATCGGCGGTCTGTGCCATCGCTCCGGCAGAGAAGAGGAGAACCGATGCGATCGTTAAAATTGTCTTTTTCATCTTGTTTTGTTTGTAATTATAGATATTTAGTTTTATACTATATGACAGTCGATTATGCGGGCGCCCTTCTCGTTGACCGTTATAGATACGGTCGACAGGCGCACCGACGGATCGTCGTACGGTATCAGGGGCTCTATCTTCTCCGGCCACTCCACCAGACATAACCCGCCGCTATAAAAATACTCCTCGTAGCCGAGGTCGTAAGCCTCCTCTATGCGCTCTATGCGATAGAAGTCGAAATGGTAGACGGGCTTGTCCTCCGCAGTGCGATACTCGTTAACCAAGGCGAACGTGGGGCTGGTAACGGTATCTTCCACCCCCAACGCCTCGCATACGGCCTTTATAAGGGTGGTCTTACCGGCACCCATAGAGCCGTAGAACAACACTATGCGGGCCGTCGCGCCGTCATCTCCGGACGTCAACGCCGACGCCAGTTTACCAGCCACCTCCTCAAGGTCGTCCAAGTCGGAGACGATGTACCTATCTTCCATTAACCGTGCTTGTAATTTAACGTAAAGGCAAAGTTATATATTTTGATTAAAAAAACAATCACCGGTTATGCGGAATGAAGAATCGGATATGTTTTTATGACAATTCAGCCGAAATAAGTCACGATATTTTACAGTCCGGCGGACGTATCGTTCAACACGAATATGATATATTTTATCGCTGTACGGCATCAGGGGGGCGGAGTGCGCGCCCCGCAACGGGCGAAGATTTACGACCGCATAACAGGCTCACCGGCAAAGCGTTACCGCATACGACTCTATATCGCATTATAGAACGTATCCCTCTCTACCGGCCTGAACCCCTCCTCCTCTATCATACTCCTCAGTCCGTCGAGGGTGAGTGCGGGCGGTTCCACGCCGGCCATGCTGTATATGCGGGTGGTGTCGGCCACCGTTCCGTCTATGTCGTCGGCGCCGTATCGCATGGCCGTCTGCGTGGCCTGTGCGCCGTACATGGGCCAATAGGCCTTTATGTGGGGCACGTTGTCGAGGAAGAGGCGGCTCACGGCAAGGGTACGCAGATCCTCGCTCACGGGACACTCGCCTATGTGCGACATGCTGTTGCCGGCACAGCGATATTTGAGCGGTATGAAGGCGTTGAACCCGCCAGTGCGATCCTGCAAGCGGCGCAACGCAAGCAGATGGTCTATGCGGTCGGCATGCGACTCGATGTGGCCGTAGAGCATGGTGGCGTTGGTCTTTATCCCCAACCCGTGAGCCGCCTCGTGAAGTGCGAGCCACCTCTCTCCGGAGGGCTTGTCGGGACATATCCTGCCGCGAACCTCCGGTGCGAATATCTCGGCACCTCCGCCAGTAAGCGTGTCCATACCGGCCTCCATGAAACGACGGAGACCCTCGTCGAACGAGACCCCCGCCTTGTCGAACACATATATGTGCTCTATGGCCGAGAATGCCTTTATAGCCGCCTCAGGCATGAGCCGACGCACGGTGCGCACTATCTCCAGATAGTCGTCGAGCGTAGCCGACGGGTGCACGCCTCCCACCAGATGCACCTCGGTGATGCCGCTATCGGCGTAACGCTCCACCTGCTCCTCTATCTGACGCAGACTCATGGTCCAGCCGCCCGGCTCCGAGAGGGAGCGGCGATAGGAGCAGAAGCGACAGTTGTACCGGCAAATATTGGTCGGCTCGATATGGAAATTGCGATTGTAGTATATGTCGTCGCCCGATAGCATCCTCTTGACGCTCACGGCCGCCGCCGACAGATCGGCCAATGAGGCCTGGGACATAAGTATCAGCGCATCGTCCGCCGACAGACGTCCGCCGCTTACAGCGACCTCCAGAAGACGTGTCGCGGCGGGAGATGTTGCGGTTATCGTCATAGCCTGTTGCTGAAAAATAATGAACAAAGGTATCTTTATTTTGGCGAATTATGAATAATTTGAATATTTTTGTGTGGACAAAAGGCCTTTTGCGGAGGCTGTCTTGAATCGGAGAAGACACCCTTTCGGCCCGTACAAACTTTTTATTACCGTGGATATAATCCTTTCTCGTTACAATATTGCGGAATTGGCGTCGGCCACAGTCATGGCCGTGGCGTTCATAGTGTTCATCTGTTACTATCTGGGGGCGTTCCTCTCGGTGGCTAACCACCGCCACTCCAAAAAGGTGGGCGGATTGCGCAACGTCAAGCCGCAGCCCGTGTCGGTAATAGTGGTGGTTAACAACGACCTCGACTACATAGAGAACCGGTTGCCCCTGTTGCTGGAGCAGGATTACGAGGCCCCGTATCAGGTGGTGGTGGTGTGCGACACCCCCGAGGGCGACCATGCCCCCGAGATGCTCGAAGAGCTGGCCTCCGGCAACGACCGTCTATACGTCACCGTCATACCCACCGACCACAAATTCCACCACACCAACAAGTTGGCCCTCACAGTAGGTATGAAGGCCGCCATATACGACAACGTGATAATAACCTCGTCGGAGGCCGCCCCCGTCAGCACCGAATGGCTCTCGATAATGTCATACGGCTTCACCTCCGACCACGCATTGGTAAGCGGATACAACCGCATAGGTCGCACCGGCGGTTTCTTCAACAAGCTCCAGCGGGCCATCAACATGCACGAATCGTTACTGATGCTATCCCGTGCCGTGGCAGGACATCCCTATCGCGTCAGCCGCCACAACAGCGGTCAGAGCAAGGGCCTATTCTTCGCCAACAGAGGCTTCACCGAACATCTGAGGCTCAACGCCGGAGAGTCGGACCTCTACATACAGCAGATAGCCCCTCACGCCGAAAGCAATGTCATAATAAACCCCAAGGGGGTAACCGAGAGCGTCCCCTACGACAAGGTGTCGGTATGGTATAACAGACGCAAATTCTTCAGCTATCCGTTCCGCTTCTTCCGCGGAGGAGCACGTCTATACATCTCTGCGAGCTATGTATTCACGGCCCTGTTCTGGATTTCGGCCATAGCTCTCGCAGTCATCTCCTCATCGCTCGAATTGCGTATGGCGGCCCTCTCCATGATGGCACTACGGTGGATAGTAATCATGGCCGTTACGGCCCGCTTCTCGCGTCGCACGGGAGAGAGGGCGCCGCATACGGCAATGTTGCTCTACGACTTCATTTCGCCCGCCGAGATAATGTTGCTGACGGCAAGCAGAAACATACTGTCGCTCAAGAACCTATGGATATAGACCATACGCATGACGAATCGTCGTTGATAGACCGCGCGCTTACCGGCGACCGCGACGCTTTCGAGCAACTATTCGGCTGTTACCGAGAGGTGCTCATGACTATGCTGACGCGTATGGCAGGTAACAGCTACGATGCCGGAGACCTGTTGCAGGAGACCTTCATAAAGGCATTCCTAAACATCTCCAAATACAACCGCCGTTACCGATTCTCGCAATGGATAGTGGCCATAGCCCGCAACACATTCATAGACCATTACCGTCAGCGCGACGCCCGCGACGACATGGCACAGGTGGACCCTGCCGGAACGGGCGACCTCGTGGCAGACAACCCCGAAGAGATCATAATAATGGACGAGAGGCGTCGGCAGATGGAGCACAACATCGACGCCTTGGGCGAGAACTACCGCAGAATAATAGACATGCGCTACTATCAGGGACTCTCCTACGAGGAGATAGCCGAGGAGCTGGGCATACCGGTAGGCACGGTGAAGACACGTCTGTTCCGGGCCAAAGAGAGGCTCGGAGGATTGATTAACAAGAAATAACGGCACACATGGACGAGATACTGAGATATTTTCCCGAACTGACCGACACACAGCGGCATCTGTTCGCCCGGGCGGCAGAGCTGTACCGCGATCTCAACGCACAGATAAACGTCATATCGCGCAAGGATATCGACAACATATTCCCGCACCACATACTCCACTCCTTAGCCATAGCCAAGGCACACCCCCTACCCGACGGCTCCGAGGTGATGGATCTGGGTTGCGGCGGCGGATTCCCCGGCATACCACTCGCCATAATGTATCCGGAGTCGCGGTTCATACTCGTCGACTCCGTGGGCAAGAAGATAAAGGTGGTGTCGGAGGTGGCATCCGCATTAGGGCTACACAACGTAGAGGCCGTCAACAAGAGGGCCGAGGAGTTGGACGTAAAGGTAGACTATGTGGTGTCGCGAGCGGTCACCGACCTCAAACCGTTTCTCGGATGGTGCTGGAACAAGATTAAAGGGGGCGACGGACACGGTGTGTTATGTCTGAAAGGGGGCGACCTTACCGAAGAGATATCAGAAGGCATACGACCATACAAGGGCATCTCCCTTTGCCGGCTATACAAGATCTCCGATATGTTCGACGGAGAGTATTTTCAGACGAAGAAGGTTTTGTATATAAGGAAAGGGTAGTTTTCGCCGGTTGCGGCCATTGAGTGCCGCTTTAGGGATTTTATAGGTCGGTGAATTACGGGGAGGAAGTTTTCGGGATGTTCGGGGCGTGCGTGTCGTCTGAACGCTTGAACTGTTGGTGTGTGCACGCGGGCTTTTTGTGCAGAGGTTCGTTGCTTTTATTCCATGCGGGGACGGAGAGCGGGCCGGAGACTGCGGGGGACCGCAACTCGCGGGAGGTTTAACAGATACGATTGGAGGACTTTTGCGAATAACGCTTATAGCTCCGTTACCCTCACTTGCGGGCCTCCGGTGGGGGAGTCTCCGGCCCGCTCGGCCCCTGCGTTGCACTTCGGGTCCGCCAAGCGGAAAGGCTTACGGTCCTCGGGACTCGGACCGCGGTACGCCTTACGGCGTATTGAGTTGCATGCGCTTTTTTGTGGTATTTGTCACTCTTTGTGCATAGGGAAGTCTGTTTTTGTTGAGTAAGTTGTCGCTGGTTGCGGCCCTTGCGTGCCGCTTTAGGGATTCTATAGGTTGGTGAATTACGGGGAGGAAGTTTTCGGGATGTTCAGGGCGTGCGTGTTGTCTGAACGCTCGAGTTGTCGGGTTGTTTGCGCGGGCGTATGTGCAGTGGGGCTGCTTCCTTCGCTTTTTAGCCACAAAAATCGCCGATCCCGTTCGTGAGCCATCCTCACGTACGACAAGTACGCTCCGGTGGCACCCGACCGCGATCGACGATTTTTGAGGTCTAAAAAACTTCGGCGCCCTGCCATATTCGGTTACGTGCGCGGGCAAGCATGCCTGCGACTTTCGGTTAATGCGCATGTCTTTTGGTGTGAAGTGAAGGTATCTGCTCGCCGGGGACTATCCCAACCTCTGTCGGTTTAATTACGTGTAGTTATTTGGGAGCGGCACTTCGTACCGCAAGAGCATGGTTCGTTTAAGTACGTGTTATTCTTGCTGAGCGGGGCTCTCACCCCGCGGGAACCGGTGCAGCTAATGCGCATACCTTTAGACGGTTTTATAGTATCTTTTTCGTCTCGCCAACACAACTACTGAGAATGTCTCGTGTCATAAGACGGCATTAGTATGATGCGCTTTTTACAGAAAATCTAATGGTTAATTTATTGTCTCGCCAACTGCAAGACAATCAAATCACCCCTCTCCGCAAGAACCACAACAGCCACCCGAA
>CAMWRR010000106.1 GCA_947176715.1 uncultured Rikenellaceae bacterium
CGCCTACCATGGGGTTGTTGCCCATGCCGAGGAAGCCCATCATCTCCACGTGAGCGGGAACCGACGACGAACCGGCGAACTGAGCGTCGGAGTGCATACGGCCCATGGTGTCGGTCATGCCGTAAGAGGCGGGACCTGCGGCCATATTGTCGGGGTGGAGGGTACGACCGGTACCGCCGCCCGATGCCACTGAGAAGTATTTGCGGCCAATGGCGTTGCACTCTTTCTTGTAGGTGCCTGCCACGGGGTGCTGGAAGCGGGTGGGGTTGGTGGAGTTACCGGTGATGGATACGTCCACGCCCTCGGCCATCATTATGGCTACGCCCTCGCGTACGTCGTTGGCGCCGTAGCATTTGACCTTGGCACGCAAGCCGTCGGAGTAGGCCTTCTCGCGTACCACTTTGAGCTCGCCCGTGTAGTAGTCGAAGTCGGTCTGTACGTAGGTGAAGCCGTTGATACGAGAGATAATCATCGCTGCATCCTTGCCCAAGCCGTTGAGTATCACGCGCAACGGCTCTTTGCGCACCTTGTTGGCCTTTTCTGCTATCTTGATAGCCCCCTCTGCGGCCGCGAACGACTCGTGACCTGCGAGGAAAGCGAAACATTTGGTGTCGTCGCGGAGCAACATGGCGGCGAGGTTACCGTGTCCCAAGCCTACCTTGCGGTCGTCGGCTACGGAGCCGGGTATGCAGAATGCCTGCAACCCCTCGCCGATGGCCTCGGCCGCTTCGGCTGCGTTTTTCGAGCCTTTCTTTATCGCGATGGCCGCGCCCACTACGTATGCCCATGCGGCGTTCTCGAAGCAGATGGGCTGGGTCTCCTTGCAGATGGCGTAGGGGTCGATGCCTTTGGAGTCGCAGATGGCCTTGGCCTCGTCTATATCTTTTATGCCGTAGCTGTTAAGAACGGAGTTGATCTTACCGATACGACGGTCGTAACTTTCAAATAATGCCATATCTATTTTCTTTGTGTTTTGATGATTGGAATGCGGTTACTTCTGACGCGGGTCGATGTAAGACGCGGCGTCAGCGAAACGACCGTATGTGCCTTTGGCTTTCTCCAGCGCTTCGGCGGCGTCGGTGCCGTTCTTTACCATGTCCATGAATTTGCCCATGTGTACGAACTCGTAACCGATCACTTCGCCGTCGGCATCGAGAGCCATGCGGGTGCAGTAACCCTCGGCCATCTCAAGGTAACGTACGCCTTTGGCCAAGGTGCCGTACATGGTGCCCACCTGACTGCGCAGACCCTTGCCGAGGTCTTCGAGACCGGCGCCTATGGGGAGACCGCCCTCCGAGAACGCCGACTGGGTACGGCCGTAAGCTATCTGGAGGAAGAGTTCGCGCATGGCGGTGTTGATGGCGTCGCACACAAGGTCGGTGTTGAGAGCCTCTAAAAGTGTCTTGCCGGGGAGTATCTCCGAAGCCATAGCGGCCGAGTGGGTCATGCCCGAGCAACCGATAGTCTCTACCAGAGCCTCCTGTATGATGCCGTCCTTGACGTTGAGGGTCAGCTTGCAGGCGCCTTGCTGGGGAGCGCACCATCCCACGCCGTGGGTGAGGCCCGAGATGTCGGTCACCTGTTTCGATTTGACCCATTTGCCCTCCTGGGGTATGGGAGCACAGCCGTGGCACTGGCCCTGCTTTACGACACACATGTGTTCTACTTCATGCGAATAAATCATTGTCGGTAGTTTTTATAAGTTTCAATGTTCGGGGTGCCGGAATCGTTCCGATAAGCCGCACCGCGTCGGTCGCTCGTGACGGTAAATGCCGGGGCGACCGTCTGCAAAGATACTATTTATCTGAAAAAGAATAAAACGTCGGAGGGTTTTTATTTTATCCGAGTATGTCTGCGGCGTGTGTGCGGACGGGTGCGGGGGGTGGCTCTTTGTCGACAGGGGCGGGGTTATACGCAAAAATGATGGTATATGTGGTGTGGATTGTAATGTGTTGTGTGTTAGTCTGTTGGGTAAGGCACGCTATTTTTGTGCATAATTTATTCGCAAAAATATTTGCAGTTTAAAAAATTTGCCATATCTTTGCACTCGTAATCAACAGAACAACATTCCTCGTTAGCTCAGTTGGTTAGAGCACCTGACTGTTAATCAGGGGGTCTTAGGTTCAAGTCCTAAACGAGGAGCGGAAGAGAGTCGCGATAGTGTCGCGGCTCTCTTTTTTGTTGTCAGGGTAATGCGAGGCCTGCCGCTTTGTGTGTAGAAGTCCGGTCACCGTGCTGATATATGTTTGCGCCGTATGTGTCGATAATAGGCCACCCCTACCGCATCCGCGAGCAACCATCCCGCCGGTATCGACCACCATATCCCCTCTACGCCCACGGAGGGTATGGCCGCCAAGGCGTATGCCAACGCAACCCGCGTCCCAAGCGATATTACGGTCAGCACCACCGAGAAGCCGGGCATACGCACGGCGCGGTAATATCCGTAGAGCAGAAAGAGCAACCCTATGCCGAAATAGAATGCCCCCTCCACGCGTAGGTATCTGACCCCCGTATCTATTATGGCGCTTTCGTCCGGAGATACGAAGATAACCATCAAGTCACGGGCGAATAGCAATACCGTCGCAGAGATAACCGCACAGAACATCGTGGAGACGGCCACGGCACGCGATATGCCTTTGCGTATGCGGTCGACCCTTCCGGCCCCGAAGTTCTGGGCTATGAATGTGGAGAATGCGCCTCCGAAGTCCTGTACAGGCATGTAGGCGAACGAGTCTATCTTGACAGCCACGGCGAATGCCGCCATCACGGTGGTCCCGAAGCTGTTGACCAACCCCTGCACCATCAGTATGCCGAAGTTCATAACCGACTGTTGCAGACATGTGAGCGACGAGTAGGAGGCTATCTCGCCCGCCACCCGTCGGGTCAGGCGCATCTCTTTGCGTCGGGGCATCAGATGGGGGAATCGTCTGGCCGTATATATGGATAACCCCGCGGCCGCCGTCCCCTGAGCCGCAACGGTGGCCGCGGCCGCACCGGTCACACCCCATCCGAACGACACTATGAACAGTATGTCGAGTGCTATGTTGAGAACGACCGACAAGGCCAGAAACCACAGCGGCGTAACCGAGTTGCCTACGGCGCGCAACAACGAGGCGTAGTAGTTATATATAAAAGTGAAGCCTATCCCCCAGAATGTCACCCACAGATAGTCGCGCATGAGCGGGTAGACATCTGCCGGCACGCACAAGAGCGACATGACGGGGTCTATGAGCAGTAACGATGCCGCATTGAGCGACAACGACACCCCGCCTATCAGCACCGACGACACGAAGACACCGCGTCGCAACGCCCCGTAGTCCCCCGCTCCGTAGTATATGGAGAACAAGGCGCCGCTACCCATGCAAAGCCCCGATATCACGGAGGTTATGAATACGATGAGCGTGTACGAGGCCCCTACCGCGGCGAGTGCGTCGGCCCCTATGAAGCGGCCTACAATAACGGTGTCGGCTATGTTGTAGAGCTGTTGGAGCATGCCCCCGGCCATCATGGGCAGGGCGAACATCAGCATGCCGCCGGTTATGCCTCCCGAGGTGAGATCGCCCCTTGTGTGCGATAGTGTCGGTCTGTGCATGAGCGTGCGGACGGCTCTGTTACATGTTCCGGTCTATGACGTCGAGCAGAGCCTTGGGCGGGCGTATGGCCTTGAATGTGGCGCTGTTCATGAATGCCAGCGTGACACTGCCTGTTGTGAGCGTCTCGCCCTCGCGCAACACCTCGTAGTGGAAGACACACCTTACGCCCGGACGCTCGCGAAGCGTAACGCGTATGGTGAGCAGGTCGTCGTAATGGGCCGGGGTGCCGTAGTCTATGTCTACCTTGAGCACAGGAAGCATCACCCCCTGCTCCTCCAATTCGAGATTGGTTATGCCGAGCGAGCGTATCAGCTCCGTGCGGGCCATGTCGAAGTAGCGTACGTAATGGGCGTGGTAGAGGAAGCCCATGCGGTCGACATCGCCGTAGGGCACCCTTATGGTGTAGTCGTAGCTTATCATGATATTACGGTTTGAGTATAAAACAAAGTCGGACGGCCCTCAAAGCCACCCGACAGTTTTTTCGGTAACGCCACCGTCCCGCATCGTCAGCGACCGAACGGTGGCGAAAGTATTGCGGTTAGTCCTGACGGCTGTAGTTGGGAGCCTCGCGCGTGATGGCTACATCGTGCGGATGGCTCTCCATTATTCCCGACGAGGTGATGCGTATGAAACGGGCCTTTTTGAGCGCCTCTATGTCGGGGGCGCCGCAATAACCCATGCCGGCACGCAGACCGCCGACTATCTGGTAGACCACCTCCGCGAGCACTCCTTTGTAGGGTACGCGTGCGGCTATGCCTTCGGGAACCAGCTTCTTGACATCGTCCTCCATATCCTGGAAGTAGCGGTCCTTGGAGCCTTTCTGCATAGCCTCCAATGAACCCATGCCGCGGTACGACTTGAATTTACGACCGTTGTAGATGATGGTCTCTCCCGGTGACTCCTCCACACCGGCGAACATCGAGCCGGCCATCACCGAGTCGGCACCGGCCGCTATGGCCTTGACTATGTCGCCCGTGTAGCGTATGCCGCCGTCGGCTATCACCGGCACGCCCGTGCCTTTGAGCGCCTTGGCCACATCGTAGACGGCGTTGAGCTGAGGAACGCCCACACCGGCTATCACGCGGGTGGTGCATATCGAGCCCGGGCCTATACCCACCTTTACGGCATCGGCACCCGCCTCCACCAACATCTTGGCGGCTTCGGCGGTGGCTATGTTGCCTACCACAACGTCTAACTGAGGATATTTGGCCTTTACCGTCTTGAGCATGTCTATCACACCTTTGCTGTGGCCGTGGGCCGTGTCTATCACTATGGCGTCGGCACCGGCCTTGACCAGCGCGTCGACACGCTCCATGGTGTCGTGGGTGACGCCCACACCAGCCGCCACGCGCAGACGGCCCTTGTCGTCCTTGCTGGCGTTGGGGTTATCTTTTACTTTGCTTATATCCTTGTATGTGATAAGGCCCTCGAGCTCGCCATTATCGTTTACCACCGGCAGCTTCTCTATCTTGTTCTCGAGCAAGAGGCTGGCCGCCATGCGTATGTCGGCGCTGGTGGTGGTGACAAGCCCGTCCGAGGTCATCACCTCCGATATCGGGCGGTGCATGTCGGTCTGGAAGCGTAGGTCGCGGTTGGTGACTATGCCTATCAGTTTGCGCCCCTCCACTACGGGGATGCCGCCTATCTTGTTCTCCTTCATGAGAGCCAGAGCGTCGCCCACCGTCTTGTCCTTGCCGATGGTGACGGGGTCGAAGATCATGCCGTTTTCGGCCCTCTTGACCTTGCGCACCTGAGCCGCCTGCTCCTCGATGGACATATTCTTGTGTATGACGCCGATGCCGCCTACGCGTGCCATCGCTATGGCCATGGCCGACTCGGTGACGGTGTCCATCGCCGCCGACACTACGGGGGTGTTTATGCGTACGTTACGGGAGAAGCGAGAGGCTATGTTCACGTTGCGGGGAAGTACCTCGGAATAGGCCGGAATGAGCAACACGTCGTCGAACGTCAAGCCCTCGGTCGAAATTTTTTCATCAAGGAACGACATATCTTTATAGCTTTTTATATTTGTGCAAAGGTAAGGATTTTTTCGGAAACAGGCTCCTCTTAAAATGAAATTTTAAGCGATTCATCACTTTCCCGACCTAAAAGTTACCGGTAAAACATCAGTGTACCCACACGATAGAACAGACAGGCCCGTCCGCCTAAACAAGAGACCGTCTGTCGCAGGTAGGCCGGGGCTACTCCGTCTCCGTCTTCTGTCCCACCACTTTGGCCTTTGGCAGGCTCTTCGCCAGAAACAACGCCTTTTCGTACTCCTCGAACGGACCTACCGATATGACGGTCTGGTCGTCCGTCTCGGTGGCGAGCAGATCCTTGTCCGGGGCTATCTCCTTGATTATCCCACGGGCCGTGTCGTCCATTGAATAGACCACCACGCGGAATATGTCGCCCACGGGACGCTCCTCGATGGCCACGCCGTTCTCGTCGACAGGTACGCCGTCGCGCCAGGCCGCCACGCGTGCTTTCAGACCGGTGCGACGTATACGGTCGCAATCGCGTGCGGCCTCGTCACGCAAACGGTAGGAACCGGCGTAGTAGACATATTTGTCTCCGGCTATCTCTCTGTATTCTACATTGTTGATGTTGCGCAGAGATCTGTAGTCGGAGAGCATGCCGTTGTTGGTGAGCAGCTCTATCTTGAAAAATTCGCCTCGCGAGGGTACGGTCAGCGGCTTGGGCGGATTGCTATTCGACATGGCACCGGCAGCGCCTATTTTGACGGGGGCGAAGTCGACGAACACGAGCTCGGGAAGTACGAGCACCCGGTAGTCGCATCCGTCGGTGCGGGGACGTGCCAGCACCTTGGCCAGCGAGTCGTAGGTCTCGGTCATCTGGAGACGGTCGGCCAACAACTTCTCGTACGTGGCGAGCATTCTTTTCTGACGACCGTACATAGCCAACGCCGGAGCGGCATAGTGTGCAGGAGCCTCCGACCTCTTGCTGCGAAGGTTGCGCGACATCTCCAGCACAGGC
>CAMWRR010000107.1 GCA_947176715.1 uncultured Rikenellaceae bacterium
ACACGTCCGGGGGTGTTGCCCGAGAGCCTGACATCGCCTATGCGGAGCGCGCCGCCCTGCACCAGTACCGTCGATACGTCGCCGCGCCCCTTGTCGAGTGCCGACTCTATGACGACGCCGCCGGCACGTTTGTTGGGGTTGGCCTTGAGGTCGAGCATCTCGGCCTCGAGGAGCACCTTTTCGAGCAAGGCATCCACGTTGATACCCTGCTTGGCCGATATCTCCTGACACTGATACTTACCGCCCCAATCCTCCACCAAGTAGTTCATGGCGGCGAGCTGTTCGCGTATGTGGTCGGGATTGGCTCCCGGCTTGTCTATCTTGTTGATGGCGAATACTATGGGGACACCTGCGGCCGAGGCGTGGTTGATTGCCTCTACCGTCTGTGGCATGACGCTGTCGTCGGCCGCCACTATGATGATGGCCACGTCGGTGACCGAGGCGCCTCGCGCACGCATGGCGGTGAAGGCCTCGTGGCCGGGGGTGTCGAGGAATGTTATCTTCCTGCCGTCGTCCATAGTGACGCTGTATGCGCCTATGTGCTGGGTTATGCCGCCCGCTTCGCCCTCTATCACGTTACTCTTGCGGATGAAGTCGAGCAGGGAGGTCTTACCGTGGTCCACATGGCCCATCACGGTTACGATGGGGGGACGCGGCACGAGGTCTGCGGGGTCGTCCTCGCTCTCTGATATCTGCTCCTGTATCTCCACCGTAACGAACTCTACCGTGAAGCCGAACTCCTCTGCCACTATAACGATGGCCTCGGCGTCGAGACGCTGGTTGATCGATACCATAAGGCCGAGGTTCATGCAGGCCGTTATGACGTCGGTGACAGGCACGTCCATCATGCCGGCAAGGTCGCTGACGGTGACGAACTCCGTGAGTTTTAGTATGCTACGCTCCTGTTCGAGACGCTCCTGCTCCTCGTTCATGCGGGCGTTGATAGCCTCGCGCTTGTCCTTGCGGTATTTAGAGCTTTTCGACTTGTTACCCTTGGAGGTAAGACGTGCGAGCGTATCTTTTATCTGCTTCTGTACCTCCTCGTCCGATACCTCGGTGTGTACGGGAGCCTGTTTTTTCGACTTCTTCTTGCCGGCGCCGGGCTGGTTCTGTGAAGCCGCGTTGCGCTGACCGCCTCGCGTCCCGGCGTTTTGAGGCTGTTGCGAGTTCTTGGGGTCGTTTATGTCGACCTTGGAGTCTTTCTTTATGCGTTTGCGCTTGTTCTTGCGCGACGATGCGCCGTCCGACCTCTTCTCTATGGTGGAGAGGTCTATTTTACCCACTATTTTGGGACCCGACAGCTTGCTTTCGTCACCCCTGAAGATGTCGTCTCTCTTCTCGGCCATACGCTCGTCGAACGTCTTGTCCGATACGCCGACGGTCTGCTGTTCCGACGGCTTCTCGGCTATCTCCGGCTCTGCGGGCTTGGGCTCCTCTTTGGGGGCCTCGGGTGCCGGTTTCGGCTCCTCGGGCTGTGGCTCGGCAACGGGAGCGGGGGCCTCTTGCACAGCCTCTTTTGCTGTCGCCTCCTCTTTCTTCTCCGCGGCAGGCTTGCCGCCTTTACGTTCGCCGAGATCTATCTTGCCGAGTATCTTGGGACCTCGCACCAAAGGCTCTTTCTCGACGGGTGCCGGCTGAGGCTCCTCCTCTTCGGAGGTCTCTCCCTTGATGTCGTCGAGCGAGACGGTCTCGTTTTTGGTCTTTATCTTCTCCTTTATGTTTATCTTCTCTATAGCCTTGTCGTTTCCGAACTTCTCTACTATCAGGTTATAGGCGTTGTCGTCTATTATGGAGTTGAAACCGTGTTCGAGAGTGATGCCCTTGCTTTCGAGGAACTCTATGACGGTGTTGTGCCCGACATTGAGTTGCCTTGCTATTGCGTTGATTCTTAATTTTTTTTCGTTCGCCATATCTTTTTTTCTTTTCGGCACTTACGGATGACGTATATTTTTTTCACGTCTCCTTGTTTCTTGTCGAGCGCTATAAAGATAGCGCTTTAGGCTTAAAAAAGCAATTCCGATCGCTCTTTTTTACTCGAATTCCGATTTGAGGATGCCGACAACCTCCTCTACGGTCTCCTCCTCCAGATCGGTGAGGTTGACAAGGTCTTCCACGCTGTATTTGAGCACGCTCTTGGCGGTGTCGCAACCTATCTTCTTGAACTCCTCTATGATCCACTCCTCTATCTCGTCCTTGAATTCGTTGAGGTCGACGTCGTCCTCCTCCTCTTCGGTGTCGCGGTAAACGTCTATGTTATAGCCGGTAAGCATTGATGCCAGCTTGATGTTGAGGCCGCCCTTGCCTATGGCCAGCGATACCTCCGAGGGTTTGAGGTGCACGGCCGCGCTCTTGTCCTCCTCGTTGAGCGTTATGGAGGTTATCTTGGCCGGGTTGAGCGCCCTCTGTATCAGGAGCTGTGTGTTTGAGGTGTAGTTAATCACGTCGATATTCTCGTTTCTGAGCTCGCGTACTATGCTGTATATGCGCGCCCCCTTCATGCCGACGCAAGCCCCCACCGGGTCGATGCGCTCGTCGTACGACTCTACGGCCACCTTGGCACGCTCGCCGGGGATGCGTACTATCTTCTTGATGCTGATAAGACCGTCGAATATCTCGGGCACCTCGTTCTCGAACAGGCGTTCGAGGAATTCGGGAGCCGTACGCGAAAGTATGATGACGGGGTTGTTATTACGCATGTCGACGCGATATACTATCGCACGTATAGTGTCGCCCTTGCGGAAGAAGTCGTTGGGAATCTGTTCCGAACGGGGGAGTACCAGCTCGTTGTCCTCGTCGTCGAGCACCAATATCTCCTTCTTCCACACCTGATATACCTCGCCGGTGACAACCTCGCCGATGCGCTCTTTGTAGGTGTTGTAGAGGTTGGCCTTTTCGAGGTCGAGTATGCGCGATGCAAGGTTCTGTCGCAGAGAGAGCACCGAGCGACGTCCGAACGAGCTGAGCTTTATCTCCTCGGCCACCTCCTCACCCACCTCGTACGAGGGGTCTATCTGTTTGGCGTCGGTGAGCGATATCTGCGCGTTTTCGTCCTCCACCTCGTCGTCGGCGGTGACGATACGGTTGCGCCATATCTCGAAGTCGCCCTTGTCGAGGTTGATGATGATGTCGAAGTTCTCGTCCGTCTCGTAGGTCTTGATGAGCATGTTGCGGAACACGTCCTCCAACACGCTTACCATTGTGGCCTTGTCTATGTTCTTTAGCTCCTTGAACTCGGAGAAGCTGTTGATTAGATTGAGATTATCCATTATGTTTCGTTTTTTATTTTCTTCTTTGTCTGTGCTGTCGGCGGCAGTGGTTCGGTTTGCTGTTTGTGCGGCACTCGCCTGACCATACGGCGGGGCGGTTGTGCGGCGCACTCAGAAATGCAACCTGACACTCTTGAGCGACGAGAACGGTATTGTGCGTCTCTGCTCCACCTCCACCTTGCGTTTCTTGCCCTCTTGGGCGACTTTCTCCTTGTATGTCACCGTGATGCCGTTATCGTCGGCATCCTCCAGAACGGCTATCAGCTTGGTGCGCGACCCCTCCTCCATTATCTCAACCTCCCGGGATATGTTCTTGCGATACTGCAACGGATGGGTCATCGGCTCCGATATGCTCGCGGAACCTACTGTCAGCTCGAAATCCTGTTCGTCGCGGTCGAGGCGGCTCTCTATGAAGCGGCTGGCCTCCATGCAGGTGTCTATCGTAACCCCTTCAAGGCTGTCAAATGTCACCTCTATCACCGACGAGGCACTGCACTTGAGCGATATAAGCACCATATCCTTACCGTCCAAGTACTCCCCGACAGCTTGTTCTACTTTCTCTTTTAGGGTCATAAAAGATTGGTTTTGTGAGGTTTATCTACGAAACGAGGGGCTCTATAGCCCCTCTTGCACTACAAATATAGTGTTTTTTTGCGAAATACCAAAATATGGGTGATTTGTACTGTTTGTGTACGGTGCAGTTGTTTTACATCGCTATCCGTCATTTTGTGGCGCTATCCGGCCCGGGCGAGGGGCGTCAAATACAATTCCGCTTGGCGGACTTTACAAGTCTGATGGGCAAAATTTTCGATGCCCGTGCCTGACCTTGCGACAGACATAGACCTGCCGGACAGCGATAGCCGTTTTGCCTGTCGGTGTCGGTAATGAAAAATGCCGCCGGTATATCCCGACGGCATATCGCTAAGAATCGGAGCGCATGACTATTCCGTATCCTCGTCCTTCTTTTTGGGGTTGTAGGGTTTGATGATGCCCCTCTTGGACGAGCGGACGAAACCTACTATGAGGTCTCTCTCCGGCGATTGCGGCAGGGTCTGCTCTATGGTGTCGCAGGCGTTTGTGTAGTTGAGTCCGCTCTGGAACATTATTCTGAATATGTCGTGTATGTGCGCGATCTGTTCGGAGGTAAAGTTGCGTCGGCGCAGGCCTATGAAGTTGGAGCCTACGAACGATACGGGCAGATGCGCCGCCTTTACGTACGGGGGTATGTCTTTGGATATGAGAGAGCCGCCGCTCGCCATGGCGTGTTCGCCTATGCGCACGAACTGGTGTACCGCCGAGTGGCCGCCGAGAATGGCCCAGTCGCCTACCTCCACCTCTCCGGCCAAAGATACGTTGTTGACCAATATGACATTGTTGCCCACCACGCAGTCGTGAGCCACATGCGCGTATGCCATGATGAGGCAATTATCGCCCACCACCGTCTTGCCCTTGGCCGCAGTGCCGCGATTGACGGTGGCGCACTCGCGTATGACGGTGCCGTTACCTATCTCCGCCGTGGTGTATTCGCCTTTGAACTTGAGGTCCTGCGGTACGCCGGCCACTACTGCGCCGCCGTGAACCACGCATCGCTCTCCCAGACGGGCACCCTCCAGAATAGAGGCGTGGGCCTTTATGTGAGAACCTGCGCCTATGACTGTATCCGAGGCTATGTATGCGAACGGCTCGATGGTGACGTTTTCGCCTATCTTGGCGTCGGGATGGACGTATGCCAAATTGCTTATCATAAAAATGTCTCGTTTTTAGTGCGTCTTACGGAAGACGCTTGTTTTTCTCGTCAGACGACGTAGCTCTATTTCCTGTTTTTGGCTATCTGCGCCATAAGGTCGGCCTCTGTGGCGAGGGTGTCGCCTATGTAGGCCTTGGCTCTCATGGCCACTATGCCTCTGCGTATCGGCTCCGACAGCTCGAGTACGAACATGAGCGTGTCGCCCGGTACTATCTTGTGCTTGAAACGTACATTGTCTATCTTGAGGAAATACGTGGAGTAGTTCTCAGGGTCGGGCACCGTGCTGAGGGCGAGAATGCCGCCGCACTGGGCCATCGCCTCCACCACCAGCACGCCGGGCATTACCGGCTCGTCGGGGAAGTGACCTACGAAGAACGGTTCGTTCATCGTCACGTTCTTGATACCCACCACCGTGTCGTCGGTAAGGTGTATTATCTTGTCTACCAACAGGAACGGCGGACGGTGGGGCAGGGTGGCCTTTATACGGTTGATGTCGTACAGAGGCTCCTTGTTGGGGTCGTATTTGAACTTGGGCTTGCCCGCATCGGCTTTCATCCGTTTGCGTACCGCCTTGGCGAACTCGGTGTTGCCGTGGTGGCCCGGACGCAAGGCTATCACGCGTCCCTCTATGCGTGCCCCTATCAGGGCCATGTCGCCCAGAAGGTCGAGCATCTTGTGGCGCGCTATCTCGTTCTCGTGACGCAACTCGGTGTTGAGATAGCCGCATTTGTCCACCGGCAGGTTGCTGTTGCCGAACAGCTCCGAGAGCTTGCCCACCTCCTCTGCGGGTATGGGGTGCTCCACTATCACTATGGCATTGTCCAGATCGCCGCCCTTGATGAGGTTGTTGTCTATAAGGGGCTTTATCTCGTGCAGGAACACGAACGTCCTGCACGGCGCGATATTATTCTTGAACTCGCCCTCGCCGCACGAGAACATGGCGTACTGACGGCCTATCACCTTCGAGTTGAAGTCGACATTGACGTTTGCCGAGAATTTGTCGTCGGGGTAGAGGTCTATCTCTATGCCCTTCTCCTCGTCTCGGTAGCTTATGTGGCTGTCGGGCTTGTAGTAGACGCGCTCGGCATCCTGTTCAACCGTTCCGGCTTTCTCTATCTCCTCCACGTAGAGGCGTGCCGAGCCGTCGAGTATGGGTACCTCGGGGGCGTTGACCTCCACGAGTGCGTTATCTACGCCGCAACCCCACAGGGCGGCCATGAGGTGCTCTATGGTAGAGACGCGTGCCTCTCCCGAGGCTATGGTGGTGCCGCGCGAGGTGTCTGTCACGTTCTCGGCCAACGCTTTGATGCGGGGCGAACCCTCCATGTCGGTGCGCGTGAATACTATGCCGTGGTTCGCTTCGGCCGCCTTTACGGTCATAACAATGTTCACGCCGGTGTGCAGACCTTTGCCTGTGATGGTTATATCTTTAGCGAGTGTTCATTGTAGTTCCATCATAATTTAAAAATTATGATGGCGATAAAGACCGAA
>CAMWRR010000108.1 GCA_947176715.1 uncultured Rikenellaceae bacterium
CTGCGTAGACGACCAATAGTTGCCCCACGTACCGGCATTGTTCAGCGAACCGTCCGAGTTGTTGCGGTTACCGACAGCGGGAAACTTACGAAGCGGGAACAATGTAGCAGACGTTTACAAAAGCGACGCGAGACGGCGACATGCACCGCACTGCCTGTGTATTTCAAAGAGCCGTATATTGTAAAAAGGCGCGGGGCGTGACACAGCGACACATAAAACTCCTTATCCAAATTATACATAGCTGCAAGACCCGCCCGGCGCGCCGTTCATTGTATCTTTTCGTTTTTGGCCTGATCGTACCATGTGGCCAGCTGTTTCGACACCTCTTCGGTCATAAGCGACAGGTTTATGAAACTCTTTTTATTGATGGCTCTAAGTTCGTAGAGCAGTCTTATGCCTATCACCACCTTGACGAACTCCTCGCGCGACATCATGAGGTATTGCGATTTTAGCCGTTTGTCTCTGTTGGCTTTGAACAGGGAGGCCATCACCTCTATTATGTACTGCGATATGCGTTCGCCGTATATCACGCGGTAGACGCGGTTCATCCCGGGCAACAGCCTTGAAAACGAGGTCAGAAGGTCGTTGCAGCGTTGGTATACCGGCAGTTCGTTAAACAGGGCCATTGGTCAGAAGATGTTTTAGTTCTTTCACGAAAATGAGACACTCTATGGGGTTGGCCGATTCGAGCATGAAGTTGCGTATTCTGTGAATGGCCTCGCGTTCGGCGTCTCCTGCCGGCTCGCTCGCGGAGGCTACCGTCTTTGGCTCCTCGTGCTTCATCTCTATCAGCGCCTTCCACGTGTCGAACTCCGAGGGGTCGACCGAATGTCCCGACGACACCACGAGCTGTTTCTCGTCGGGCACCGTTACGGTGTAATCCCGCGTCAGGTCGCTCACCTTGGAGTCGGGGAAGCCGAGGTAGACCACATACGAGTCTACGCTTTTGACATACTTCTTCTGCACCAGATATTTGCGTATGTGCCGGTAGAACATGTACGCCGACCTCTCGTAGGCTTTCCAGAAGCCGCCCTCGCGATAGAGATATATCTTGTCGATGTTGGCCTGCTCTATCTTCATTTTCTCCTGTATCGTCATATCCTAATAGTTTCTCGGGCCTGTTTTCACTATAAATGCGGTTGTCGTATCACGGCAAAAGTTCATTTATATATCTTATGTGTACAACACAAATGTAGAAATATTTTTTATATGTGGTTCATTTATTATGATATTTTTTACAACATACGGGGTGTCGTGATGAATATTTTACGCATAATATATTTATATACAATGATGTATGATATTGTTGTTATTGTATATGTGTATATCAAAAAACGAATATAAAATTACAATATATTCCGGTTTAGGGTGTGCGCGGGGTTTTCTCCTGATATTTCGAGATTCACTTTTAGGTGCGGTTGTGTGTTGCGGACGATGAGTGTCGTCCGGGGGGTAATGCCGCATACTTATAAGCTATATGGTCTAAATGACATTAAAATTGGTTTTTTTGAGACGCAGATTGTTTCGTATCGAAATATTTCGTATTTTGTAAACCGATAATTCCGACGCTTGCGGCTCTATCCGGTTGTATGTCAGTTTCGTATGCGTCGGAGTAGGAATGCGGAATACAAAAAATACGATATATGGAAAACAAGATTCAACAGTTGACCGAGAAGCTCTACGAAGAGGGGCTCTCTAAGGGTAAGGCCGAGGCGGAAGCCATCGTAGCCAAGGCTAAGGAGGAGGCCGCCGCCATATTGGCCGAGGCCGATAAGAGAGCCGCCGAGAGGGCCGAGGATGCCGAGAGGCGTTCGGCCGAGATAGTGCGTAGAGGTGAGAGCGAGCTGAAGATGGCCGCCTCGCAGGTTATGGCCGCTACCAAGAGCGCACTGTCGGAGATGGTGTTGGCCAAGGTGCCGGGGGCGCAGGTCAGGGAGGCTTTCGGCGACGATAGCTTCGTGCGTTCGTTAATGAGCGATGCGGTCAAGAATTTCGGCGGCGGCAAGGTTGTCGTCTCTCCGGAGAACGAGTCCAAGGCGGCCGACTATCTTGCCTCGGCTGTCGACAAGGCTGCCGGTGAGTTCACCGTCAAGGGCGGCGACGGCATAGGCCGCGGCTTCAGGATAGAACCCAAAGGCGAGGGTTACTATATCTCGTTCGACGAGAAAGATTTCGACGGCCTGGTGAAAAGCTATCTGCGAGAGGCTTTGGGTAAGATTTTGTTTGAAGAAAAATAGGAGTGATGGCTCTCTTTTCCAGTAATTACCATTATCTCGTCTCCTCTTTGGCGGAGTACGCCCCCGACTCGGACGGCGAGGGGCTCGATGTAGTCGCTCTGCTCGACGAGATAGCCTCTCAGGTAGGGTCGGGCGACATGGCCTGTGTGCGTATGCTGTTGTGGCGTAACGACATAGCCAATATCATGTCGCGGCGGGCCGGCAGGGAGCGTTATTCGGTTCCGGCCAACCTGTCGCCCGAGCAGGTGGAGGCGGTGTGCGGCCGCTACTTCGGCGACGGTGACGGTGACGGCGACAGTGCCGACGAGTCGTTGCGGGAGATGGGCGTGTCGTTGCCTGTCTATATTAAAAAGGTGCTCGACGAATATGTCGCCGCAGACAAGGATGCCGAGCCTGTGAATGTGGAGCGTGCTTTGTGGGAGAGCTACTACGCCGCCGCGGAGCGTTCGTCGGACAGGTTTCTGAGGGAGTGGTCGCGGTTCGACCGCCATCTGCGCGACATAACGGCGGCCTATACCGCCCGTCGCAAGGGCATGGAGATAGCGGGCGTGGTGGTAGGCGACGACGCGATAACCGACCGTCTCAAAAACGACTACACCCCCGACTTCGGCCTTAAAGGCACCTTCGACAGGGTGGACGAGCTGATATCCATACTCGACTCGGACGAGATGCTGTCGAAAGAGCGTCGCCTCGACGAGCTCAAATGGGCCAAGGTGGACGACATAACCGAGTTCGACTACTTCAATATAGATTTCATCTTGGGTTATCTCGTCAAGGTGTCTATAATATGCCGTTGGATGGTGCTCGACAAGGAGGCGGGCCGGCAGATGCTCGGTCGTCTCATAGAACAGCTCACCCCCGCCGAAGTGGTGGAGAGGGCGGTTTCGCGAGACTGAGAGGCTTTTGTAAACTTAATATCCAAGCCTCTTTAAGCCCTTGTCAGCAAAGTTCAAAACAGCTTCTGAAAATAAAAAAAACAGATATATGAAAACAACCGGTCAGGTAACGGGTGTCACCTCCAATCTTGTGACTGTCAAGGTGGACGGCCCCGTATCGCAGAATGAGATTTGTTATATCACCGTCGGAGGGTCGCCTCTTATGGCCGAGGTCATAAAGGTTAACGGCGACGAGGCGTCGGTGCAGGTCTTCGAGAGCACGCGCGGCCTGCGTATGGGTTCTCCCGTCGAGTTCGAGGGTCACATGCTCGAGGTGACATTGGGTCCGGGCATACTGTCGCGCATATACGACGGTCTGCAGAACGACCTGGCTAACCTCGACACCCTCTTCCTCGAAAGAGGCGTCTACAACGACCCGCTCGATTTCGAGAGCACATGGGAGTTCACACCCATAGCCAAGGCGGGCGACACGGTGGAGGCGGCCTCGTGGATAGGCAGCGTGCCCGAGAAGTTCATCGAGCACAAGATAATGGTGCCCTTCACATTCGAGGGTAGCTACACGGTGAAGAGCGTGGCCTCGCCCGGCACCTATAAGATAACCGACACCGTGGCCGTGGTGACCGACGCCGAGGGGCGCGACCACGATATAACCATGATACAGCGCTGGCCGGTCAAAAAGGCCGTCACCGCCTATCGCGAGAAGCCGCGTCCCACGCGCGTGATGGAGACGGGGTTGCGCGCCATAGACACATTCAACCCCATAGCCGAGGGGGGTACGGGCTTCATACCCGGTCCGTTCGGTGCAGGCAAGACGGTGCTGCAGCACGCCATATCGCGTCAGGCCGACGCCGACGTCATATTGGTTGTGGCCTGCGGCGAGCGTGCCAACGAGGTGGTCGAGATATTCGTGGAGTTCCCCGAGCTGGACGACCCACACACCGGACATAAGCTCATAGAGCGCACCACCATCATCTGCAACACCTCCAACATGCCCGTGGCGGCCCGCGAGGCATCGGTCTACACCGGCATGGCCATAGGCGAGTACTACCGCGCCATGGGTCTGAAGGTGCTCATACTCGCCGACTCCACCTCTCGTTGGGCACAGGCGTTGCGCGAGATGTCGAACCGTCTGGAGGAGCTTCCCGGTCCCGATGCGTTCCCTATGGACCTCTCGGCGATCATCTCCAACTTCTATTCGCGTGCCGGTCTGGTCAGGCTGGTGGGCGGCACCACCGGTTCGGTCACATTCATAGGTACGGTATCGCCCGCGGGCGGTAACCTCAAGGAGCCGGTGACCGAGTCTACCAAGAAGGCGGCGCGTTGCTTCTACGCCCTGTCGCAACAGCGGGCCGACAGCAAGCGTTACCCCGCCATCGACCCGCTCGAGAGCTACTCCAAATATCTCGACTACCCCGAGATAGAGGAGTATCTCGAACAGAACTTCGAGAAGGGCTGGGTGGCTAAGGTCAAGGAGGCCAAGACAATGGTACAGCGCGGTAAGGAGGCCTACGAGCAGATAAACATCCTCGGCGACGACGGCGTGCCGGTGGCCTATCACGACCGCTACTGGAAGTCGGAGCTAATAGACTTCTGCTTCCTGCAGCAGGATTCGTTCGACGCTATCGACTCCAACTGCACGATAGAGCGTCAGAGGTATATGTTCGACACCATAATGGATATATGTCGGGAGAGCTTCGCCCATAAGGATTTCGAGGATTGTTCCTCTTTCTACAAGGAGCTTATCAACTTGTTGCGTCAGATGAACTACTCCGAGTTCATGAGCGACAATTTCAAGAACTACGACGCCAAGGTTAAACAGATGGTCGCGGAACGTCCCAAGGAGGCGTAACCGGGTCATAAAAAAGAGTTTTTATGGAGACACAGGCATTCAGAAAGGTATATACCAAGATAGACAACATAACCAAAGCGACCGTTTCAGTCAAGGCCACCGAGGTGGGCAACGACGAGCTGGCATCCGTGGGCGGACGTCTGGCTCAGGTGGTGCGCATAAAGGGCGACGAGGTCACATTGCAGGTTTTCGAGGGCACAGAGGGCATATCCACCGACGCCGAGGTGACATTCTACGGCGAGCCACCCCGCCTCAAGGTGGGCGACGGTCTGGCGGGCCACATATTCGACGCTTTCGGCAAGCCGCTCTTCGGCTCTTTCGAGATGGAGGGCGAGGAGCGCGAGATAGGCGGCCCCACGGTCAACCCCTACAAGCGCAAGCAACCGTCGGAGTTCATACCCACCGGTATAGCGGGCATCGACCTTAACAACGCGTTGGTGTCGGGTCAGAAGATACCCTTCTTCGCCGACCCCGACCAGCCCTACAATCAGGTTATGGCAATGGTGGCCCTCAGGGCCAAGGCCGACAAGATAATACTGGGCGGCATGGGCCTTACCAACGACGACTTCCTCTACTTCAAGAACGTATTCGACAACGCCGGCGCGCTCGACCGCATAGTCTTCTTCGTCAACACCACGGAGAATCCCCCGGTGGAGAGGTTGCTGGTGCCCGACATGGCCCTTACGGCGGCCGAGTACTTCGCTGTGGACAAGGGCGAGAAGGTGTTGGTGCTCCTCACCGACATGACCCTGTATGCCGACGCGCTCGCCATAGTGTCGAACCGTATGGACCAGATACCGTCGAAAGACTCCATGCCCGGCTCGCTCTATTCCGACCTCGCCCGCATATACGAAAAGGCGGTGCAGCTTCCTAACGGAGGCTCCATCACCATCATAGCGGTGACCACTCTCAACGGCGGCGACATCACCCACGCCGTGCCCGACAACACCGGTTACATCACCGAGGGTCAGCTCTTCTTGCGTAACGACTCCGACACCGGCAAGGTGATAGTGGACCCGTTCCGAAGCCTCTCGCGTCTGAAACAGCTCGTCATAGGCAAGCAGACCCGCGAGGACCATCCGCAGGTGATGAACGCGGCGGTGCGTCTATATGCCGATGCCGCCGGCGCCAAGACCAAATTGGAGAACGGTTTCGACCTCTCGGACTACGACCAGCGTACCCTGCAGTTCGCGCACGACTACTCCGAGGAGTTGCTCTCTATCGACGTCAACATAGACGTGACCCGAATGCTCGACACGGCATGGCGCCTGTTCGCCAAGTATTTCACCAAGTCGGAGGTGGCCATCAAGGCCGACCTCGTGGAGAAGTACTGGCCTGAAAAATAGTGTAAGCTGTTTAAAAACTTTTCTTAAAGTCTCTTTTCGGCCCTTTTCTCGTAAGTTACATGGCTGTCATGCGACATGAAAATCAGAAAAGCGGCACGAGAACAGTCGTAGATAAAAAATTGAAATTCAAACAGCTTCTTAGCTTATGGCAATAAAGTTCCAATATAACAA
>CAMWRR010000109.1 GCA_947176715.1 uncultured Rikenellaceae bacterium
AACCTGTACAGGGTTACTGTTAAAGGGGGAGGCGGCATGTCTCCCCCTTTTTTATGTATAGAGGATGTTGGGGCTTTAATGGGGTTTTCCCGATCGCCGTTTTATGTCGTACGGGCGGCTCATGTGTGACATGAGATGATTTTATGAAAAAAATCCGGCTTAATTTCTGGCCGGTTTCCGAATGTATTGCAATGAGTTGTTACGTGTCCGTGCCGTTGCGTTGTTGTCTAAGATACGGTTTCGTTTGCAGTGAGAGATGTAAAATAGTATATTTGCGTCGTATTTTTGAAAGAAAGAGTATTCGATGAGTGGAGCCGTACCACTAAAAACGGGGCAGATCCGAAAAGCCTGAGTGTAGGAGAAACTTTTAATGTTCTTATTTATTATGAATTTTATCAACACCTTCATCGATGTTCTTAAGAACAAGTACGCCACTTTTTCAGGGAGGGCAAGGCGTGCTGAGTATTGGCAGTATATCGCGGTATATTGCGTAGCTTACATCATTCTTTCTATTGTTGATGTATTGTTGGCGAAGTTGCTGGGCTTCCGTATATTGGCCAGCCTCTTCTCGCTCGCTATGCTGGTTCCCACTCTGGCCGTTACCGTGCGTCGTATGCACGACGTCTCTAAGCCGGGTTGGTTCCTTATCATCCCCATCTACAACATCATCCTCGCTCTTACCCCCGGTGTTATCGGCGACAACCAGTACGGCAAAGATCCTAAGGCTATTGAATAACGCTTTCATATAGGGGTTGGGTCTTTAGGCCCGCCATACGAAAATCACCGCACGTTTATGTCGCGGTGATTTTTTGTTTGTTGTCCGGTAAGCAGGGTTAAATATTGTTACTGAGGTCCGGGCCGAGGCATGGGCGTTGGCTTCAGGGACAGGGTCCCTTTTTCTGCCGGTTATGTGGTGTTTTGATGTCGCTTTATGTGTTGTCTGAAAATAAAAAAACGCCCCCGTAAGAGGGCGTTGTATATTAGAGTTATGATTAATAGTTGGTCTTCATAGGCTCGAAGTAGGCCTGCGGGTGCAGACACGAGGGGCATGTGTCGGGAGCCTCGGTGCCGGTGTATACGTAGCCGCAGTTTCGGCACTGCCATTTGATAGGCTCTTTGCGTTTGAACATGGTGCCGTTCTCCAGATGGGCGAGCATCTTGAGGTAACGCGCCTCATGCACCTGCTCCACCTCCGAGATGTGCTCGAATGCGTCGGCCACCTTGTCGAACCCCTCCTCGCGCGCCACTTTGGCGAATGTGGGGTAGAGCTGGCTCCACTCGTCTTTCTCGCCTGCTGCGGCCTCTTTGAGGTTTTCTATTGTCTTGCCAATGACACCGGCGGGATAAGAGGCGGTTATCTCTACCATGCCCCCTTCGAGGAACTTGAAGAAGCGTTCCGCGTGCTCTTTCTCCTGATCGGCCGTCTCGGTGAAGATTGCGGCGATCTGTTCGTAACCCTCTTTTTTGGCTACCGAAGCGAAAAACGTGTAACGCGTGCGTGCCTGCGATTCACCTGCGAATGCCTTGAGTAGATTCTGTTCCGTCTGTGTGCCTTTTATGCTTTTCATGGTCTTTTTGATTTGTTGAAAAAATAGTGTTTTGTTGTCTGCAAAGCAACTATCGTGCCATTAAACTACTTTTGAGCCTTGGCCCAAGAGTCTTTTAACGTAACCGTACGGTTGAACACCTTTTTGGTGTCGCTGCTGTCTTTGTCGACGCAGAAATATCCGATGCGCTCGAACTGGAATCTGTCTCCCGCGGCAGCCTCGCCCAATGCCGGTTCCACGAAGGCGGTGGTGACTTTTAGCGAGTCGGGGTTCATGTAGTCGATGAACGATTTGTCGGGGTCCATCGCGGCGGTGTCCTCTATGGTGAACAGACGGTCGAACAGACGCACCTCGGCCTCTATGGCGTGAGGTGCCGATACCCAATGGATGACACCCTTCACGCGACGTCCGTCCGACGAGCCTCCGCCGAGCGACATGTCGTCGTAGGTGCAACGCAGCTCGGCTACCTTGCCGCTATCGTCCTTTATCACTTCGTTGCATTTTATCAGATAGGAGTAACGCAGACGCACCTCGCCGCCGGGAGAGAGGCGGAAATATTTCTTGGGCGGGTTCTCCATAAAGTCGTCGCGCTCTATGTATATCTCTCGCGAGAATGGTACGGTGCGACGTCCGCATGATTCGTCCTCCGGGTTGTTGACGCACGAGAGCTCCTCCGTCTTGCCTTCGGGATAGTTGGTTATCACCACTTTGATGGGGTCGAGCACCGCCATGCGTCTCTCGGCCCGTTTGTTGAGGTCTTCGCGTACGCAGAATTCGAGCAGTCCGAGGTCGATGATGTTGTCGCGTTTGGCCACGCCCACCTTGTCGGCGAAAGCGCGTATCGATTCGGGCGAGTAGCCCCTGCGACGCAGACCGCAGATGGTCGGCATGCGGGGGTCGTCCCATCCCATGACGTGACCTTCGGTTACCAGCTGCAACAGTTTACGCTTGCTCATCACCGTGTGGGTGAGGTTCAGGCGGGCGAACTCATACTGGTGGCTGGGGAATATCTCCAGCTCGTTTATGAACCAGTCGTAGAGCGGACGGTGTACGTCGAACTCCAGCGTACATATCGAGTGGGTGATCTTCTCGATGGAGTCGCTCTGGCCGTGGGCGTAGTCGTACATGGGGTATATGCACCACTTGTCGCCCGTGCGGTGGTGGTTGGTGTGCACTATGCGGTACATGATGGGGTCGCGCAACAGCATGTTGGGGTGGGCCATGTCTATCTTGGCACGCAACACCTTCTCTCCGTCGGCGAACTCACCCGCACGCATACGGCGGAAGAGGTCGAGATTCTCCTCTACGGAACGGTTGCGCCAGGGACTCTCGGTGCCGGGGGTGGTGACGGTGCCACGACCGGTGCGTATCTGCTCCTGAGTCTGGTCGTCGACGTATGCCTTGCCTTTGAGTATCAGCTCCTCGGCCCACAGGTATAGCTGCTCGAAGTAGTCCGATGCGTAGTGTTCGCTGTCCCATTTGAAGCCGAGCCACTGAATGTCCTCCTTGATGGAGTCGACATACTCCACATCCTCCTTTACGGGGTTGGTGTCGTCGAAACGCAGGTTGCACTTGCCGCCGTATTTGGCCGCCATGCCGAAGTTGAGGCATATCGACTTGGCGTGGCCTATGTGCAGATAGCCGTTGGGCTCCGGCGGGAAACGGGTGTGTACCCGCTTGTTGCCTGCCGCTATGGAGGACTCTATGATCTCTTCGATGAAATTGAGGGATTTACCCGTCTCTTCTGACTCGCTCATTGGTATGTTGTTTTTATTATTCTCTGTAAACATGCGTCCGTTATCGCTCCGATGTCTGTGAAACAAGTGTAATCGAGCCTACGGCAATGCAAATCGGTTACGGCATAACCCTTACTGAAGCCTCCGGAGACAATGACGGAACACTTTGCCTATTATCCTATGCAAAGATATAAAAATATTGCTGTCTGGTAAAAACAGGATTAAACATAATAAGGTTGTAATATGCAGACGACCGTCTGACCTGAACCACGATGCGCACCTTGCGGCATCGGGAAAATCACCCGACAGAGCGACGAGGGTGGTGAGAGGCTTTCCGTCCGTTCCCGAGGCTGCGATGACCGCGAGCCTTTCCGCTCGGGCTTGCTTGGTGCGGGAAACCCGGCGATAAGACATGCGGCATACTTTAAATTATAACTGTGTCCGCCGGGAGTGCGGAAACTCCATGCTCTGACCCGGAATGTTTTTTACCGGGCGGCAAAAAGATAGCCCGGGGTCGGGTCGCCATATCAGCAAAAGATCCGCTATTTCAGACATCCTGCAGAAACGGCACCACCTTCCATACTTTGGCGGCTTTGGTGTAGTAGTGGTTGAGCAGGTCCATGCCTCCGTCGCACTCTATGTAGTGGTCGTGCAACATGTCGGCTATCTGGTATGCGTCGGGTTTTTCGCGTTGTCTCAGGCCGTTCAGCCTCTCCTTGATGCTTTCCCACAGGTTCTCGGCGTGTACGGTTATGCGGTCGGGGAGGTTTTTGTACATCAATACAGGGTCGGGCACAATGTTTATCTGATAGGTCACCGAAGGGAGTCCTACCCTGAAGTCTTTGTTGTCGGCGGCGGAGAAGTGGAGCACGGAATCGACCTTGAGCCCCCGCTCTGTGAGGTATCTGATTATACCCTCGGCGTAGGCGCCGCCCATGCTGTGGCTTACTATGAATATGTTCTTGCACTGCACCCCGCGTTCGTCGGTGACCCCCATGTCGTGCAACTCCTGCGACAGTATCTCGCGTCCGTATGTCATCCCCTCGGCAAAGCGCGATCTGCCCGAGGAGTACCAGTCGCCGGAGCCGTCTACGAATATCGGCGACACAGAGCGTATGGTTTTGCCTTTCAGACTCTTGAACCGGCGGCGGAAATAGCTTTTGGCTTTGGCTATGAACCCTGACTCCCAGTAGCCCTCCAACGGTACGTCGCCTATGTTCTGTATGATGGCCTCGTGCATCTCCACGCCGAGCCTGTGCGAGAACATGGAGCCTATTTTAAGTGCCGTGCGCCCGGTGTTCCAATATCCGTTCACGAATATGGCCACGGCATCGGAACGGTCGGTGTGGGGCGTTCCGGCCGGTGCGAAGAGGCTCCGTCTCCGGCTGTCGGGCCTGACCGTGCAATAGAGCCTGTGGCGTGCGAGGGGATGACCGCAGGGGACGGAGGGGTGGTCGAACTCCTTTATGAAACGCATGCCGAGCCTCTTCATGAGCCTCTCGGAGCGTTCGTTCAATACCGATGTGAACGCGTATATCTCTTTGATGCCCAGTGCCTGACGCGCATATATCAGGCACGCCGACGCCGCTTCGGTGGCATAGCCTTTGCCCCAAGCGTCGGCCACCAGCCGCCACGCTATCTCCACGCCGGTTGCGAAGTCGTTGCCGAAGTCGAACCGGTGCAGCCCCACGAAGCCTACGAACCGTCCCGTCTTCTGCTCCTCTACGGCGAACAGGCCGAACCCGGAGGTGTCGAGCTCGTCGCGTATGCGCGTGAAAAACTCGGAGGACTCCGTTTTGGTAAGCCTCCGTACGAAGAACTCCATCACCCGCGGGTCGTTGTTCATCTTGATGAACGGTACGAGGTCGTCGCGTGTCCAGCTTCGCATATACAGGCGTTCCGTCTCTATGTATATCTTCATCGCAAGGAAGTTTTCATATCTCCCCGGCCTGTCGGAGACCGTCTCCGAGTGCCATGTGCAGTACGGGATACTCTCTGCCGCTGTCGTCGGTCTCGTCGCGCGACACCGTCTCGAAGCCGAGGTGTTCGTAAAAGGCGCGTGCCCCGTGGTTTTGTTCGTTGACATCCACATAGCGCGCCCCCGCCTCCACGGCTATTCTCATCAACAAGCTCCCGGCTCCGAGGCCGAAATATGCCGGGTCGACGAATAGCATCTCCACCTTGTCGCCGCCTATCGCCATGAAGGCCGCCGGATGTCCGTCGCACTCCAGATAGCGGGTGTCGAGCGCCGCGAACCCATCGCGCACCACCGAACGGAAGAAGACGATATCCTCTTCGGAGACGAAATGGTGCGTGGCCATCACCGATCGCTCCCATAGCTCCGCAAGGTCGTCATATACCGAGGCGTCGGCTCTCTTTATTGTGAAATCGGGCATCTCTCTGACAGATAAAGTGTTGTGTGTAAAGCGCAGTACTATCTTCCCGCCATCTGACGTATGGTCCGTTTTATGCCGTTTTTGTCTATACCGCACTGTGCGGCCAGCTCGTCTACGCTACCGTGCTCAATGAACCGGTCGGGAATGCCCAAGCGTACCACGCGGTGGGGTCCGCTTTCGGGCAACGACGAGAAGAACTCCAACGCCGCACTGCCTACGCCTCCGGCCACAGAGCCGTTTTCCAACGTTATTATCTTGTCGAATCCGTTCCACACGCGTGTCAGCATAGCCTCGTCCAGCGGTTTTGCGAAACGGAGGTCGATGTGTTCCACCGATATGCCCTCTTCGGCCAGCTCGTCGATGGCATCGGCGGCCTCGTTGCCGACGGGACCGAAGCTGAGCAGGGCCATGTCGCGTCCGTGGCTCAGCACACGCGAGGTGCCGCGCTCAATGTACTCGAAATCGTTGTGCCAGTCGTCGCCGCGGTAGCCCTCGCCGCGCGGGTAGCGTATAATATAGGTGCCGCAGGGCGATGCCTGTGCCGAGTACATCATGTTGCGTAGCTCGCATTCGTCGTATGGCGAGGCTACGGTTATGCCCGGCACCGTTCTGAAGCACGCTATGTCGAACGCGCCGTGGTGTGTGGAGCCGTCTTCGCCAACGAGGCCCGCACGGTCGAGGCACAGCACCACGTCTACCCCCTGCAGCGCCACGTCGTGTATGACGTTGTCGTAGGCCCTCTGAAGGAATGACGAATATATGTTGCAGTAGTAGAACAGCACCTGTGTGGACAGACCGCCAGGTAATGTGACCG
>CAMWRR010000110.1 GCA_947176715.1 uncultured Rikenellaceae bacterium
TCGTTACGGCGTTCGCGTTCTTCGGGCGAGAGGTCGTCCTCTTTCTTGTCTTTGACCACTTCGTCGAACGCTTTACGCTCTTTCTCCTTGACGGCTATCTTGTCGTCGAGTGTTTTGACGTCGCCGCCCACATTCTTCTCCGCCTCCTGCAGAAGCTGCGATATGAGGGGATGGTTGCCGTTGACCACCACGGTGTAGTTCTCCGGCATCTGTCCGTAGAATGCGTATGGCGAGCCTCCCATCT
Organism: uncultured Rikenellaceae bacterium; assembly: GCA_947176715.1. Taxonomy (GTDB): domain Bacteria; phylum Bacteroidota; class Bacteroidia; order Bacteroidales; family Rikenellaceae; genus CASDZP01. The sequence goes on from CAMWRR010000110.1 coordinate 245, forward strand.
GCGACATCTCTTTCATTCGGCGCATGAACTCGTTCTGTGTTATCAGAACGGGCGAATCTTCTCCCGACAGCGGCTCGAACGTAACGTTGAAGTGCGTTTTGTCGTCGGCGGGCAGAACGGTCTCGAAGAGCGGACGTATGAAGTTCTGCTGGTCGGTAGTGAGGGCCATCGGTTTGTCCTCCTCCTTGCGGATGAGCTTGTCTATTATGTCGGAGTCGACACGTACGAATTTGCACTTCTCGTTCTTGTTCTCCAAGTAGCTGATATAGTGGTTGTCGAGGCCGCCGTCCATGACGAGCACATCATAGCCGCGGTCGCGTGCCGCCGCAATGAAGGCATCCTGCGATACGGGGTCGTTGGTGTAGAGCATTACGAGGTTGCCCTCCTTGTCGGTCTGGTTGGCGCCTACCAGCTCCTTGTATTCGGCGAATGTGAAGTATTTGCCCTCCTTGTTCTTGAGCAGGGTGAAGTCGCCAGCCTTGTCGGCGAATTTCTCGTCGGTGACGATGCCGTACTGTATGAATATCTTGAGGTCGTCCCACTTCTTCTCGAAGTCGTCGCGCGAGCTCTTGAATATCTCGGCGAGACGGTCCGACACCTTTTTGGTGATATGCGACGATATCTTCTTGACGTCGGGGTCGCCCTGCAGGTAGCTGCGCGATACGTTAAGAGGTATGTCGGGCGAGTCTATCACGCCGTGCAACAGTGTAAGAAACTCGGGCACCACACCCTCTACCGAGTCGGTTACGAACACCTGATTGCTGTAAAGCTGTATCTTGTTCTTCTGTATCTCGAAGTTGTTGCGTATCTTGGGGAAGTAGAGTATGCCCGTCAGCGTGAACGGGTAGTCTACGTTGAGGTGAATGTGGAAGAGAGGCTCCTCGGCCATGGGGTAGAGCATGCGGTAGAAGTCGGCGTACTCCTCCTCTTTTAGCTCCGAGGGTTTGCGGGTCCACAGGGGCGAGGTCTCGTTTACGACGCGCTCTTTGTCGGTGTCGACATATTTGCCGTCTTTCCACTCCTGCTCCTTGCCGAATACGATGGGCACAGGCAGGAAGCGGCAATATTTGTTGAGCAGGGCGCCTATACGGTCGCGCGAGGCGAATTCGTAGCTGTCTTCGGCAAGGTGAAGCACTATGCGTGTGCCGCGGTCGGCCTTGTCGCACTTTTCCAAGGTGTATTCGGGCGAGCCGTCGCAGCTCCATTTCACCGCCTCGGCACCCTCCTTGTAAGAGAGCGTGTAGAGGTCGACCTGCGAGGCCACCATGAACGACGAGTAGAACCCAAGGCCGAAGTGGCCTATTATGCCCGTCTGGTCCTTGTATTTGGCCAAAAACTCCTCGGCACCGGAGAAGGCTATCTGGTTGATGTAGCGGGTCACCTCATCCTCGGTCATGCCTATGCCGGAGTCGCTGATGGTGACGGTGTGCGCCGCCTCGTCCACCTCTACGGTCACTTTGAGTCCGGAGGTGTCGCCCTTGAACTCTCCGCTCGAGGCGAGGGTTTTAAGTTTCTGGGTGGCATCCACCGCGTTGGATACCAGCTCGCGTAGGAAGATGTCGTGCTCCGAATAGAGGAACTTCTTGATTACCGGAAAGATATTCTCCGTAGTTACACCTATTTTACCTTTTTGCATATCTTATGTTTTTGATTATTCTAAAGCCTGATAGATGTCAAAGAGTATGCCAAGCGGGTTATACTGACATTTTGTCATAACAGATGGCACATATTATGTCTCACGGAGCCTTGCCGGCGGCTCTATCTCCTGTTTTTGCCGCGCTTTATCGACAGCAACACCTCTATGGATATTATGGCTATGGCGATGGCTCCTGTGATGATGACCAGTTCGCGGAAGCTCATATCGGCTGTTATGATTGTAAACATGGCTTATTGTATTAATCGGTGCAACTCTTCGTATCGTTCGTCGTGGTCGTGGCTGTGGTCGTGTCCCGTCGCGTGGTTCGGTGCGGTTCGCTTGGGGGTGGTGTCACGGCCGTTCTCCTTGATAGGCTTTATCACGGTGGAGTCGGACGATGTGGCGCGTACATATTCGCGTCTTCCGGGCCTTGCGGCGTTGTCGCGCCGTATCTCGGTGATGAGGGCGGTGCGTATGCTGTCGAGGTTGTGGTCTATCTCTCCGAAATCGGACCTTTTGAGCTTGGCCTTGGTTATCTTGAAGTCGAAGTCGTCAGTGTTGCCGAATATGTCTATGCCGAGCTTGAAGGGTATAGGCGACTTCATCACCGATATGTTGTACTTGAAGTCTATATCGAAGTCGGAGCCTACCGTCTGCGTGCCGCCCACTATGGCCCTGTAACGGTCGATCTCTATCTCGAACGGCGGCACGTCTATGCGCCCCTCGCGTGCCAACAGGCTGACGGCGAGCGTGTCTATCATGTTGCGCTTCTTGTTCTTGAATAGCAACATCTTCGATATCTTGGCGAATGTCTCGGTGTCGAGAAGCACCAACTTCTGTCCGTTGAGGGTGATAAGCCCTTGGAGCGACGGCATCTTGACACTCATGTCTTTGTTGAGGTTGCCTATGACGGCGGCGCTCATGTCGACGGTGCCCTCCAGATCTTTTATCATGGGGGTGGCCTCCACCAGAGAGGGCATCAGCTCGCCCATCTGCGATATGTCTATCTGGTGCGCCACCAAGTAGGCTTTGAGATAGGCACCGCGTCTGTTGTTGGCCCTGTAATACATCTCGGCGTGCATCACGGCCCCCAGCCCCTGTACGTCGAAGTCGTTGAGGCGGAGTGCGCCGCGGTTGATGGTGGCGGAGCCTATTATGTCGGTGAATGTCAGGTCGCTTATGCGTATGGTGTCGACATCGAGGTCGAGATCCATCTTTAGCCCTTGCGGTATCATGAACACCGTAAGGGTGCTGTCGCCGGCGGCTTTGGCGGCGGGGGCCTCCTCTTCGCCTTTTATTATGGCCTCTGCCGATACCGTATTGTCGCCGCCGGACGGTTGCGTTATGCTGACGGCTGTGGGGTCGTCGGCCGCCAGCTCCGCCTCCACGCGCTGGTCGTATTCGGCGGCGGCGTCCAATGCCGCGAGCAACTCATTGGCGTTTATGCTTTTGGAGGCCACGTTTACGTTGCCCTCTATGCGGCTTCGTTTGTCGCCGAACATCACTTTGAGCAGATTGTCTACCCACCCGGTCACCGTAACGTCGGAGCTGCCTATCACCATGCGGGCGCGTTTGAGCGTTATGCGCGACCCCTCTATGCTGGCCGTGGTGACAGGCATCTTCACGACCAACGGGAATATGTCGGAGTAGAACTCCAATCCGGTGAAGCCTACGCCCCCTTTGAGATACCAACGTCTACTGCCCCTCTGTTCCGGAGCCGTGGCCGTCAGTTTGAAGCCGCTCTTGTAGAGGGATATGTATGCGTTGGTCAGCTTAGACGAGGCGTTGAGCGAGTCGGTGTTTATCGTGCCGGTGAACATGGGCCGCCGTGTGTGGGGTGCCGCCGGCTCCATCTTGAGCGACACTCTGGAGCTTTTGAGCGAGCCGTCCAACGTGTCGGTTATGTGGGCGTCCAATCGCGCCACCTCTATCTCGGCAAAGAGCGTCGATAGGGTAGAGGTGTCTTTGGAGCGGCGGCTGTCGGCCCTCAGGTTGATGCCGGCAAGGTTGACGCGTGTGCCGTTGCGGTCGCGGAATCCGAGGCCGTTGAGGAATACGTGTGCCGTGAGGTTGGAGGTGTCGGGGGCGAGCTTGCCTTTGTCTACGGAGCTGCCGAAGTTGAACTCCCCGTTACGCATTATGGCGTAGAAGTAGCTGCTGTCGGGGGTGGGGGTGCGGTGGCTGTCGTAGGCTATGGTGACGTCGTTGAAGCGGCTGACACCGTCGAGCCAGATGGCACCGTAGTCTTTGTACTGCAGGTCGCTGAGGCGGAAACGCCCTTTCATCACGGTGTTGTTGGAGCCTTTGAGAACCATTCCGTCAGAGAGCGGGAGCATCGACGACAGCCCCGTAAGGTCTATGTTGCCGTCGAGGTCGAAGTTTATGGCGGGGTCGCCCAGCAGATCGCGGGCATCGGCTTTCAGTTTTATCTCGGCAGGTCCGCTCGATAGCTCGAACCTCTCTATGCGGGCGTGCGAGTCGTCGGTTTTCATCGGGTCGACGTAAGCCCTTATGTCGGCATCGAGACGGTCTATGCCCACCGGCATGCCGTCGTAGTGCAACGATGCGTCCGACACGGTGAGCGTCGCATCGACTGTAGGCAGCTCCTCCTTGCCGTAGTAGCCGTTGAGCCGCGCTATGAAGAGTGCGGTGCCGTCGGAGGTGACGCCCACATCTTTCCTTAGTATGTCGGAGGGTACCATCGACAGTATCTCGGCGAACGATATGGCCTTTACGCCTATACCCACGTCTACGGCCACCCGTCGTGCCACGCTGTCGCCGCGCAACGAGCCGGCCGCTCCGAACGCCATGCCGCCGAAACGGAAGCGTGCGGTGTCTATGTCCAATTTGAGTGAGTCGTGGTTATATCTTACCTGTGATTTGATGTCGAGCGACAGTTTTTTCATTAGCACCTGTCCCGACCGCCATGCCAACATGTCGCGGAAGCCGATGTCGGCCTTTACGGCGCTGAACCTCTCCGAGACTATCCCCGAGAGCTTTACGTCTATGCTGTCGGTGGAGGCGTAGAAGCTGTTGCTACGGTCGTCCGCCACCACGCGTCCCCTCTCTATGGCTAACATCTTTACGGCCATATCCAGCTCTATGCGCGAGGTGTCGGCCTCTTGGTCCGATGTGCGGAATATCGACAACACCGAGCGGCCGAGCGAGTCTACGTACAGATATATGTCTGGATCTTCGAGCCTTACGCGGCTAACCCTCACCTTTCCGCCGCTGAGATATTTGAGCGGCCTTATCGACACCTCGGCACGGCTCAGCCTTACGAACGGCTCCGGCGTCCACGAGGGCGTTATGGCGAGGCTGTCTATCACCACGGAGAAGTGCGGAAAGCTCGAGAAGAACGTGAAGTCTATCCGTCCTATCTCCACGTCGGCGTCTATATATTGCGAGGCTACCCGGCGCACCACGGGTGTAACCTTTTCGGGTGTGACTATGTAGTTGACCGTCAGTGCTATCAGCCCTAACGTGAGGCCTGCGAGGCTTCCGAGGACTATGGCGGTTATCTTTACGGCTTTTTTAACCCCTTTTTTCATTATATCTCGGTTTTAAAAGAAGTCAGGATGCAACAGTCGGTCGATGAACACGGATAGCATCCGGCGTTCTATCATAATGGGGAATAGGAACCCGTATATGGCGCCACATATATGCGCTCCGTGGTTGATGTTGTCGCCTCCGCGCCGTCCCATGTAGCTCTCGTACCAGAGGTAGCACGCGCCGAATACTATACTCGGCATGGGTATCACCCCCATCAGCGATATCTTGTCCCACGGGTTCAGGAATATGGAGGCGAAGACCAGTGCCGACACCGCTCCCGAGGCCCCTATGGAGTTGTAGTAGGGGTTGTTGCGGTATTTTATGACATCGGGGATGCAGGCCGCTATCATGCCTCCGAAGTATAGCGCCGAAAAGAGCACCGCCGTGAGGTCGGGCCTAATCATGCCTAAAAACGACTCCATATAACGGCCGAACGACCACATGACGAACAGGTTGACAAACAGGTGGATGTAGTCGGCATGTACGAAACCGTGGGTTATGAGTCTGTCCCACTGGTGTCTTTTGGTCATGGCGTACGGGTTCAGGGCCAGACGCCCGAAGAGCTCCCTGTTGTTGAAACATAACAGAGATACGCCTACGGTAGTTACGGCTATTATGCCGGTAGTGGTCAGTGTCATGGTGTCAGAGTGTCGTTATCTTGAGTATCAGTTCTTTGAGCAGGTCGCCGTCGCTCATCATGGCCGAGCCGCCCAGCCCTTTGCTCTTGAGGTCGTATTCGCGTATGGCGCCCAAAGCCATAAAGCTGCGTCGGGTGGGGTAGAGCGACAGTGCGCTCTTGTACTCCTTGAGGAAGAACGGGCCGGGCAGTTTGAGCGCGGCCGTAAGAGCGTTGTCGTCGGGCATGGGCTGTCGTCTGTTCTTGGCGTTCCATGCCATTATGCCGAGGGTGAATATCCGCTGGAAGTGGGTGAACAGCATCTGTATGGTGACCACCAGCGGGTTGTCCTTGGGGTTGCGGGAGAAGTGGTCGCAAATGAGAAGTGCGCGCGCCGTGGCGCCC
>CAMWRR010000111.1 GCA_947176715.1 uncultured Rikenellaceae bacterium
AAAAAGGGGACTGTATATTTATTCCTTTCCCTTGATGAAGATGCCGTGTTCACCTTAATATTGCGACACAACCGCAGTTGTAGTTTATCAAAAAGGGGACTGTGTCCCCCCTAGAAGGAGGCTTCGGTTAGGAGGGTGTCGCGGGTTGGGGTGTTTTCGCGAGGGGTTATTATTGCGGGTGGCGGGGTTGTCTGCGAGGCTTTGAGGGCTATGGCGCGACTCATGTATATGTCGTCGTGCTCGCCGTCTACGGCACCGTACGAGCCGTCGGGTTTTATCTCGTAGGTGTCGGCCTCGTCAAGGGCGCGGGCGTCGTGCTCTATGTAGCCGCTCTCTCGTAGCCGCTTGTTCATCTGGTTGACAAGGTCGCTCTTTGAGGCGGAGGAGGTGAAGAATCCGTACCTCTCGGGTGCGCCTTCGCGTATGCGTTGGGGGTCGGTGCGACAGTAGAGGTTGGTGTAGTGGCCTTTTATCTCGTCGAGAATGGTGAGGGTGTGGTCGCCCTCCGAGCCTTTGTCATCCAATGAGTTGGCCTCTACCACGAGGAGAGCATCGCAGTAGTAGCGGGCTATCTGCACCGCTTTCCATACGGCGAGGTCCTGATCGAGGTGAAAGCGGCATGTGGCTATGCACTCCTCCACGCCCCCCTCGGCTAGCCAGTAACGGTCTATCACCGATATCACCGACCAGTCGGCTCCCGGTGTGCGTCCGCCTATGTCCATGCTGACGATGTAACGGCGCGACATGGCGGTCGACCTGTCGGGGTGTGCCCATATCCATAACGGACCCTCGGCGGAGGGCACGAAGCGCAGGGAGCTGTCGATGGCGCCCTTGCCGTGCGGTGCGTCGGCCGACATGTCGCCTTTGACTATGGGTTCGCGTACGTAACGACGCATGTCGCTGACATATTCGGTGTTGTGGGCGCGTCGACCGGTCGACTGAAAGGCCTCGGTGGGGTCGGACGGAAACTCGCACCCCATGCGCCAGTCGTCGTAAGCGTCGGTGTGGCGTTTGCGCCGATACCAGTTGATAGCCTCCAATGTGGCCCCTAACTCGAAGACGTGACGTTCGTGCGATGTTAGGCTTTCGGCCATTGCGCGTCTCTCCTTCTCGTCTTTGAACGGGAGGCTGTATAGCTCTATCTCGAACCACGGCACGAAGACGGGTTTGTAGCCGCTCTCCCCGCTCACGGCCTTGCACCACTGACGATGGAAATAGTTGCCTATGCCTTTGGCCGTCGACTCCATTACTATCACGGAGTATGGCTCGAGGGGTACCGTTCCGGCTATCGACTGCACTACATCTTCGGGACGTTTGCCGTCGGTCTGGCGCCATAGCCCCACCTCCGAGAGATGCGCCATCATTACGTCGGCCGAGCGTATGGCATCGGGCTTCTGCATGGAGCCTAAGTAGATGATGCAGTCGCGTTCGGCTATGCGCTTGTTCTTGGACGATCCCTCGAAGCCGACGAATGTCACTGTCGACACCTCGCGCGGGTGGTTGGCGGCAAGACGGCTGTACATGGCCTTTATGTTGCGCGACTGGTCCTCTATGTCGGCCACTATGGCCGAGTGCCATCGGCGGCGGTGGAAGAGCTGTATCCATGCCATGAATATCTGCACGAGCGTGGAGCCACCCCACTGACGCGCCTTGAGCAATATTATCCTCACCGGACGGTCGGCGAAGAGGTCCTCTATCATTGCGGCGAAGAGTTTGAGCTGAGGCCGGCGCAATACGAACGGCACCATCCGCTTGGTGAGCTTGTCCTGAACCTTTACGCACGTGGCGCACCAGTACTCGAAGTCGTATGCCATCCTCAGCAATGTCACCGCCGCCATCGCCTCCTTGTATGTCATGCCCGTGGAGTCGGCGTACGAGGCTATGGAGCCGGACGCTTCCATCTCTTTTATGAGCGGCAGGGAGAACATCTTCTCGGGTAACATGGCATAGTGCCCCTCGTCGGCCTGCAATCGTCTGCGGGGCAGGGGCGAGCCTTCGCCGGAGAGAGGGTCGTACGGTGATGCGAGCATCTTCATGCGTTTGCGGTCTGTTTTCAATATTTCGTCAGCGGTGCGTATCATAACAGGTCGAGTTTTTTGTGCGCTATGTAGACCATGGCTTCGTCTACCGCCTTGTCTAAAAGGTCGCGGTTGGCCGATACCATAGAGATGATAGATACCACGTAGTTGTACGACAGGTTGTTGCGAGAGGATATTATCTTGTAGTAGAATTTGCGTGTTATGTGGTCCGCCACCTCGGGGTAACGCGAACGTATCTCCTCGTTGAGTTGCGTGTAGTCGTTGTATAGCTTGGCGTATTTCAGTATCGTCTCGGCACGGCAGTCGAACATTGTGCCTCGCAGTTGTTCCGAGGGAAACGAATAGTGTATGGCGCTGAACGTGTTGCGTCTTCTCTTGTAAAACGGTTTTCTCGTTTTCATGACATTAGGTTGTGTTACTGTCGGTTAGAGCCTGTGCCGTTTATATCCCGCCCTTTCGTGGAACATGAGTAGGAATGGTCCCTGAAAGGCGACAGGAATCCGTGTCGGAGATATTCGACAGGCTATGAAATACTGTTGGTATGAAATGATACGAAGATATCCGGGCCGTAGCCCGGAGTTGAAAGGTGTTATGCCTCGGTGGCGTTCCCGTCGTTTTGTCGGATGCGTGCCAGCAGACGTTGTGCGAACGGGAGCGAGCAACTCTCCAAGTATTGCTCGAATGTGATGTAGCCCCCGTCGAGCATACGCATCAACATGTCGTCGAATATCTGACGGTAGACCGGTGTGTTGGTGGAGCTTGCCAATACCAAGTTGAAGTCGAGCATACGTGAGGCGAGCGCGGGGTCGTAAATGGCGGCCTGTCCCGACTGTTCGCCGGAGGTTATCAGGTATCGCGGTTCGCGGTAGTATTGCACTATCACTCGCAGCAGCTTCTCGTCGCGACGCCGGAAGAGGTCGGTCAGGGTCTCGAACATGGTGGAGAGGTTGAGCTGCGAGTTGCCGGCCTGTTGCATGTAGAGGCTCGACGGGGTGCCTGCGGCGGCGGTGCGTCCCTGTATGGCTCCCGATATGCCCGACACCTGCTCTATTAGTTGCATCTGTGCGGACAGCATCTCCCATGCACCAATGGCGGTGCTGTTCTTGTGCACCTGATACGGCACCTCCTTGTTGGCGTTGGGGCGGTAGACTATCACCCCGTTGGCCTTGACATATTCGGCGGCGAAGTCGGCTACCGTGTATCCGTCGGGTATGGCGGTCTCGGGCACCATGAGCACACCTTTGGCGCTACTGCCTATTATGAAGTCGAGCATCACTATCAGACGGTTGATGTAGCGTTGCATGTCTATTATGTCGGATACCATGCCCCGGAATCGTCCGTCGGTCATGGGCATGGTGGCTACCACGTAGGGGTGTTCGCCGTGGGCGTATGGGGTGACACGCTCGGCTATCAGATGCCCGTCGGGAGTGACGAACGACACCACCCACTTGTGTTCGTAACGTTTGTGACACGCCACCAACGGCACCTTGTCGGGGTCGATGCCCGCCTCGGCGGCTATCTTGCGGCGATGTTCGTTCTCGGCTTCGGCTTCGCGTGCGAGGGAGCGTCCCGTCTCCTCGCTGCCGTCGGCGTAGTCGTGGAGGTAGTCCACCCATTCGCCCTCGCGGTGCCATATCTCGAAGAGGCGGCATTTGCCCGAGTCGGCGGGAGAGAAGAACGAGGTCATCTCCTCGTGAGTGGCCGCGGTGTCGAGTGGGGCCGTAGAGCCTGCGGAGTAGTAGGAGCGGAGCCTCTCCTCCTCCTCGGGGGTGTCGGCGAACGAGGCTACGAGCTGGTCCGGCGTGTAGTCGTGTATCTGGCCTATGAATCGTATCTCGTCCAAGCGCGGATCCTCTATGTCGGTGTTGAAAAAGAGACGCTCGGGGTTTACGCTCTCCACACGGCCGTCCGATATGCCGCGGCTGTCGGAGTAGCTGTAACGTATCTTTAGGCAGGCCATCCCCGACAGCAATATCTCGTCCACCATTGCCATATTGAGGGTGTCTATGCGGTTGGCGCGGTGGCACGACTGCAATGCCCCCGTTAGCATCTCGCCGAGCGCGTCGCCGTCGCTTGTGCGGGCCACCACCACCGGTTGGTGACGCTCGGAGAGCATCTGTCCGCCTATGTTACGCACGTATTGCTGTATGAAGTTGTGTTTGAGCGGTATCTTGCCGCCGCGCGATATTATACGCTCCTCCTTGACGTACGACCCCGGTTTGTCCGGATCCTCCACATAGTCGCTCCACTGGTCGCCGCTACGGTAACGTATGTTGCGGTCGCGTTCCGTGCGCATGCCGTCGAGTGCGAGCCAGTATTTGAGCGCCTCTTCGAGCAAGGCTCCCGGGTCGCTCTGCCTCTCGGGCGAGGAGGGGGCGCAGACGGCTTTGGGACAGCTCTCGACGTTTGCCGGAGCCGAGGCCGCTAAATTATCAATCTCTATACCTCTTATCATTTGTCGTCTCGTTTCTGTTTCAGTAACTTCTGTTTCTCCTTGTAGGCTCTGCTTATGGCTACGTACAGCGCTTCGCGACGTTCGTCGTTGTTGCCGGCCGAACGATATTTGTCGAGTATGCCCATGTTGTCGGCCAGTTCGTAGAGCTGTGTCATCTCGTCGCGGTATACGGCCACCCGTTTGTTGTCGTCGTCGAGTATATAGGTTACGGGCTTCTCGTTTTGCGTCTTGCGGGCGGTGGCGGGTGACGCCTTGCCTGCCGCGCTCTTTTGGGCGGCCTCGATACGCTCGCGCGTTATCTTCTCGGTGGCTGCGGCGCGTTCCCTCTGCAAGGCGGCTGTGTCGCGGGCGCGTTTGTCGTCGCGGTTGATGCGGTAGAGGTGGTCGAGATAGTTCTCGGTGGCTCTCTCCATACTTTTGTCGCGCCTTACGGCCTCGGCGAGGTTGGTCTTGCGATAGGCGTCGAACTCGTCGCGCATATCCTCGTCCATATCCGCAATGCGTGCCTCGGCTAACCGTGCCGACACCTTGTCGGGCAGGGGCGGATTGCCTCCCCATGCGGCGGCTATCCCTCCGCCTATCACCGAGGCGAGCTCTCCCAAGGCGTTCACGGTGGCCGCCTGTGCCTTGCGGTCGCGACGACGTGCGTATTCAGCCGTGTCGGGCAGGGCCGCGGCACTCTCCGCTATGTCGAGTAACGGATTGGTGCGAGACCTCTCTATGTTGTCTTTATACTCTTGCAACGCCTCGCGGTAGACTCTGCCGGATTGAGAGGCGTCGTTATATCCGGATGTCGCTTTTCTCTCTTTCTTTGCCATCTCTGTTTCGTTTGAGGTTGGTTATGACCTGTTTTTTCTTCGGGGCAGTTTGAGCGCATCGTCGCCCCACAGGCTCGTGAGGGTCTGTCCTACGCTCTGTGTGGCGGCCGCTATGTAGTCGCCGGGAGACGATGTGTAGTTGCCGCGTCGTGAGGCTATGTTCTGCGACATCTCCACATAACGGTCTCTGTCGCGTTCTTTGCGGGCGTCGTCGGCCACGGCCAGCCTCGATACCGTGTCGGCGTAGTTCTCGTTGAGTGCCGCCGCCGTAGCCACTCTCGATTCGGCCGTGGCTCCGTTACGTATGAGGTTGTTGCCCAACTGTTCCTCGGTGCGCTTGTTCTGTCTGTGTAGCATCGAGAGGGTGGCTTTGGCGTTCTCGCTGTCCATGTAGTTGCTGTTCTGACTCTGTTCGTACCACCGGTCGAGCATGTTCTGTTCGTTATCCAGCGCCTTTTGCCTCTTCTTTTCGCGGCTTCGCGTAACGAGTCCGCCCACTAACGATCCGAGTGTCTGCACTCCGGCTCCGATAGCCAATCCTAACATATCTGTAAGTTTTTAATTGTTGAATAGGGTCTGCATGGATTCGGTTTTCACTATTACGTCTCTGTGAAATCCCCCTCCGTTCCGACCCTGTTTGTCTGTTTGCGACCTGTTTTCCCGCTTGACCGATGAATACGAGTCGTCGGGGTACATTCCGCTTTTTCACCGTAAAGTTATGGATAAAGAGTAGTAATGATAAAACAATTTTTGTACTAATTGTTACAATTTATGTTAACTGTTTGTAAAAAGACAACTACGTAAATATGTGAGTATATATACATTTGCGACGTTTTTGAACGATAATAAGATGAAGAGAAATAAAAAGAGTTTCATCGCCTCCGTGGAGGTTGTCAGGGACGCTTTGGCCGATACCATGATGCGTCTGGCACGTACGGAGCCGATGGATGTGAAGGCGTTGAAAGAGATGGCCGTCGTTCTCAAGGAGGTCGACAAGGTTGTCCGCGACAACGACGACGGGACGGAGGCTCCTGAGAACGGTCTCGATTTTCTGGAGCGCAGCGGTCGCGAGGGGCTTATATCAAACGATAGTAACGA
>CAMWRR010000112.1 GCA_947176715.1 uncultured Rikenellaceae bacterium
GCCTCGGCATAACCAAACTCCATTTGCTTCTGCCCTCGGCTTACCGAAAACGTTCACTTTGCGACTGCAATAATACACAAAAAAAACAAATCCGAAATATTTTTCATAAATAAAATCGTATCTTTATCCGGCCGACCGCCACAGCCTCTGTTAATGCGGCTCGGCGTATCATCCGACAAGATAAAAACATATGTCCGAACAAGCCATAAAAGATCGCATCGCTTTCCTCAGAGAGGTCATCGACCGGGAGAACCACCGCTATTATGTTCTAAACGACCCCGAGATAGACGACCGCGAATACGACCGCCTCATATCGGAGCTGAAAAAACTAGAAGACGAGCACCCCGAATTTTACGACCCCGCGTCGCCCACGCTCAGGGTGGGAAGCGACATTACGGCAAGCTTCGAGCAGAGACGTCACCGCTATCCTATGCTCTCGCTCTCAAACACATACAACACCGAGGAGCTGCTCGAATTCGACGCCCGATGCCGCCGTGAGTCGGGCACGGAGCCACAGTACGTGTGCGAGCTCAAGTTCGACGGCACAGCCATATCGCTAACATACGAAAAGGGCATACTAACGCAGGCACTCACCCGCGGCGACGGCACGGTAGGCGACGACGTGACGGCCAACGTGCGCACCATAAGGTCGATACCGTTGAAGCTCCACGGCGACGGATATCCGGACTTTTTCGAGATGCGCGGCGAGATAATAATGCCCCATGCCTCGTTCGACAGGCTCAACCGCGAGCGCGAGGAGATAGGCGAGCAACCCTTCGCCAACCCGCGCAACGCCGCCGCCGGCACGCTCAAGCAACAGTCGTCGCAGGTGGTGGCCGGACGCGGACTCGACAGCTACCTTTATTATATAGTAGGCGACGGTCTCGATTTCACCTCTCACTTCGACGCCATGACACGTTGCCGCGAGTGGGGATTCAAGGTATCGGAACACATGAGGCGATTCAACTCCATAGAGGAGGTGATAGAGTACATAAACCACTGGGACACCGAACGTAAGAGGCTACCATACGACACCGACGGAATGGTGATAAAGGTAGACGACATAGCCCTGCAACGCCGTATGGGCTTCACCGCCAAGGCACCCAAGTGGGCCGTGGCCTACAAGTTCAAGGCGGAACGGGCGGCCACACGTCTGCTAAGCATCGACTATCAGGTGGGACGTACGGGGGCCGTAACCCCGGTAGCCAACCTCGAACCGGTACGTCTGGCCGGAACGACGGTCAAAAGGGCATCGCTCCACAACGCCGACCAGATAGCCATCCTCGACATACGTTTGGGCGACACCGTCTACGTGGAGAAGGGGGGCGAGATAATACCCAAGGTGGTGGGGGTAGAGCTGTCGTCGAGAGGCTCCGAGAGCCGCCCGCTCGTCTACATCGACAGATGCCCCGTGTGCGGCACCCCGCTCGTGCGTCCCGAGGGTGAGGCGCGACACTACTGCCCCAACAGCGACGGATGCCGTCCGCAACAGGTGGGCAAAATCATACACTTCGTCAGCCGCGGGGCCATGGATATAGACGGGCTCGGCGAGGAGATAATCGAGATGCTCTACGACGAGGATCTGATACGCGACTATGCCGACCTCTACGACCTGACACGCAGTCAGATAGCCTCGCTAGACCGCATGGGCGAACGCTCCGCCGACAATATTGTCAACGCCGTGGAGAGATCAAAGCAGACGCCGCTCGGCAAGCTGTTGTTCGCCCTCGGCATACGGTTCGTAGGGGCCACCACGGCCGTCAAGATAGCCGACGCTTTCGGGTCGGTGGATGCCTTGGCCGCCGCCTCGTACGACGAGCTTATGGCCGTGGACGAGGTGGGCGACAAGATAGCCGAGAGCATAACGGCATTCTTCGCCTCGCCTCACAACCGCTACCTGATAGAGCGTCTGCGAAAGGCGGGGGTGCGCATGACGGCCGAGAAGCGCGAGGTTGTATCGGATGCCCTCGCAGGCAAGACCATAGTGATATCGGGGACATTCTCCCGCCACTCGCGCGAGGAGTACAAGGCCATGATAGAGGCCCACGGAGGCAAGAACGGGTCGTCCATATCCAAGAACACCTCGTGGGTGCTGGCCGGCGACAACATGGGGCCCGCCAAGCTGAAAAAGGCCGAACAATTAGGCATAGAGATAATCGACGAGGAGCGTTTTCTCGAAATAATCGGGGGTGAGTGATGCTAAGGAGGCTACGTCAGATGTTGTCCTCACCGCCCCCCGCCACATCCGGCGAGGTGATATGCGACGGCGAGAGCGTACCTTACGCCATAGTGAGGTCACCGCGTCGCACCATGTCCATAACGATACGTCGTAGCGACTGTTCCGTATCGGTGCGCGTGCCCGACGGCACACCCGACCAGACCATACGCCGGTTTGTAGAGGACAAACGCGAATGGATAACCGTACACAGGCGCAACATCCTCAACGACAACAGCAAACGCATAGCGCGCAGATACGAAGAGGGGGCCGTACACCTCTATTTAGGGCACCCCTACCCGCTACACATCGTTACCTCAGCCAAAGAGGGGGTGGAGATAGAGGGCGAGGTAATGACGGTATCGGTCAGAAGCCTCGACCGGTGTCAGAGAGTGATGTATACGTGGTATGCTCGTCAGGCCGAGACGGTAATATTAGAGATAGCCCGACCGCTGATACACTCATTCGCAGAGAGATGCGGCCGCCGACCCTCCGCCATAAGGTTCGTACGCGTGAAGAGCTACTGGGGACAGTGCTCGAGCAACGGCATGATAAAATTCAACATAGAGCTGATGCGTGCTCCCCGCCAGTGCATAGAATACATAGTGGTACACGAGCTGTGCCACCTCGTACACCACAACCATTCGCCCCGGTTTCACGAGCTGGTCACAAGCTGCATGCCCGACTGGAAAGAGCGTAAGGCACTGTTGGAGAAGAGTGTATCTTGCAGGGATTAGCCGGAATGTGTGATTCTCCGGCAAGAGTTTGCCGGGCCTACCGGGAGGGGCAATGATTGGATGCCTCTCCGGATTTGTAAAAGTATGAATAGGTTTTAGGGCTTGGTGGCTTTGGGGGAAATACGTGCAACCCCGGCTTATAACCGCCCAAAAACCGAAGACTCTGAAAAACAACCTGTAAACAGTTGTTATCCAGAGTCTTCTGCTTTGCGGTATGGACGAGACTCGAACTCGCGACCTCCTGCGTGACAGGCAGGCATTCTAACCAGCTGAACTACCACACCGTTCGATAGTGCAAAGATAAGGATTTTTTATTTATCTCCAAAAACGGTTATGTAATTTTTTATCATTTCAGTGGTCACAAACGGCTATATCCGACAACAGCGCACACATAAAAACCTGTCCGTCAGACATTCACGCACATCGCTTCAGATTCTAAAAAAACAGCTCCGGCTCACGCGGGGAGGAGAAATTCTTATGTAGCATCTCGGTATAGGGGGTATCGAATATACGCACCTTTTGCGGGCACTCCTTAACGCAAGCGCAACACTTGACACATAAATTCTTGTCCGTCTCCACGCCCGTTGCCGTCACACGCACGGCATAGGTAGGACACACATCGGCACACGTACCGCAAAGCACGCACCCGTCGAGCGTATGCGGAGCGGTAGGGGTAGGTGTCGACACGGAGCGATAGGGGCGATTGCCCTTTACATAGGCAACTGCCGCTTCGTGCACGCTCTCCGCCGACGCGAGCTTCGACGCCGCCCTATCGCCGAACCGGCGCGCCACAGCCACATCCTCGCTATCCGGACGCCCTTCCCCTATAGGCATTCCCGGACGGCTGTAGCTATGTTCGCCCACGAACGCACCGGCGGCAACCGTTACGAACCCCTGCGAGGTCATTGCGTCGTGCAGCTCCACCAAGGCATCCTCGTAGTCGCGGTTGCCGTATGTAACGACAAGAATAGCCGGGGTAGCGTCTCCCCGAAGCCGCCTCAGCCTCCCGAGAGCAAAGGGCGCCACACGTCCGGCATACACTGGAACGGCGATGACAGCCACTTCGTCGGCAGGTATAGCTATCACGCTGTCCGAAAGGTCGCGCGTAAGGTCTATGGTCCGAGGCTCCGAACCTAAGGCACTCCCCGCCGCCAAAGCTATGTCACGGGAGTTGTGCGTAGGCGAGCAATATATTATGTTACAAGTCTTTATATCCATATTTCGAGTCGATTCAATTTACGCAAAAAAGTCTCCGAATAGCTTGATTTTCCGTCCGGATCCACCCCGCCGTGATGTATCAGTAAAACATTTCGGACAAGCTCCGTGCGTAACACAGGAACCTGTCCGAAATATATCTGAACACCAAGAGACTCTATATATCTGAACACCAAGAGACTCTACTTCTTGGGCTTGGGTGCAAGTATCAATATCATCCTCTTACCCTCCAAGCGCGGCATCTGCTCTACCTTGGCCAGCTCTTCGAGATCCTGAGCGAAACGGAGCAACAATATCTCGCCCTGATCCTTGAAGACTATCTCACGACCGCGGAAAAAGACGTAAGCCTTGACCTTCGCCCCCTCCTGCAGGAAGTTCTGGGCGTGTTTGAGCTTGAAGTTATAGTCGTGATCGTCGGTATTGGGACCGAAACGTATCTCCTTGACCACCACTTTGGTAGCGCGTGCTTTAAGCTCCTTGGCCTTACGTTTCTGCTGGTAAAGGAACTTCTGATAGTCGATTATCCTGCATACGGGAGGTTCGGCCTTGGGCGATATCTCGACCAAATCGAGCTCAGCGGCCTGTGCCAGCTTAAGAGCCTCGGCAATAGATACCACACGCGACTCTATGTTGTCGCCTACGATGCGCACTTCGGGCACCCGGATCTCATGGTTTATTCTGTAACCGCTGTCTTTCTGCGGTGTCTGAGGGGCACGACGATTGTTACCTCCCTGAAAGCCCGAGGGGCGAAATGGTTTTGGTGAATTAATGGCTTTATCCTCCTTATGGTTTGTTAATAAATTCCCGAGGCATACATAACCGTCGGGGGATTATTATCTTATGCAAAGATATAAAATATTTTTCATCCGGTTTACTCTCGCCCGAAAATTTTACCTCACAGCAAAACACGGACAAACATAGCGGCCGGACATTTCACTCTCCAACAAAAACGATGCCAAAGCCCCGCATGAAGATATAAAACGGCGACACCGCATCATATCGGTGCCGCCGTAATATAAAGACAACCACTACTCGTGCAGAGGTTTGACCTCGCCCGAAACGATGTCGCCCACATGTGCCGTAAACTCGGCGAGTGTCATGGAGCCTTTGTCGCCCTCGCCTTGCTGACGTACCGATACGGTGCCATCCGCGGCCTCTTTCTCGCCCACTATGAGCAAGAAGGGTATGCGCTTAAGCTCGTTATCGCGTATCTTGCGGCCTATCTTCTCGTTACGCTCGTCTACCACGGCGCGTATGTCGCACATGTTGAGCTTGCGAGCCACATCGTCGGCATAGTCGTTGTATTTGTCCGAGATAGGGAGCACCACCACCTGATCGGGAGCCAGCCACAAGGGGAACTTGCCGCCGGTATGCTCCAGCAACACGGCCACGAAACGCTCCATAGAGCCGAATGGCGCACGGTGTATCATGATGGGACGGTGCTGTTTGTCGTCGGCGCCGGTGTAGGTAAGGTCGAAACGCTCGGGCAGGTTGTAGTCCACCTGTATGGTGCCGAGCTGCCACTTGCGGCCTATCGCATCCCTTACCATGAAGTCGAGCTTGGGACCGTAGAATGCCGCCTCGCCGTACTCCACTACCGTCTCGAGCCCCTTCTCTGCCGCCGCCTCTATGATTGCGGTCTCGGCCTTGTTCCAGTTCTCGTCGGTGCCTATGTACTTCTCCGTGTTGTTCTTATCGCGCAGAGAGACCTGTGCGATGAACTTGTCGAAGCTGAGAGTCTTGAATACATAGAGAATGATGTCTATCACCTTCATGAACTCCTCCTTGAGCTGGTCGGGACGCACGAAGAGGTGGGCATCGTCCTGAGTGAAGCCCCTCACGCGAGTCAGACCGTGAAGCTCGCCGCTCTGCTCGTAGCGGTAGACGGTACCGAACTCGGCGAAACGCACGGGCAGATCCTTATACGAACGCGGCTTGCTACGGTATATCTCGCAGTGGTGCGGGCAGTTCATGGGCTTCAGCAGAAACTCCTCGCCCTCGTCCGGGGTGTGTATCGGCTGGAAAGAGTCCTTGCCGTACTTGGCGTAGTGACCGGAGGTGACGTATAGGTCTTTCATACCTATGTGCGGGGTTATAACCTGCTGATAGCCGTATTGTTTCTGTACGTTTTTGAGGAAATTCTCAAGACGCTCCCTCAGTGCGGCGCCTTTGGGGAGCCACAGAGGCAGACCCTGACCCACGCGCGGAGAGAAGCAGAAGAG
>CAMWRR010000113.1 GCA_947176715.1 uncultured Rikenellaceae bacterium
CTATAAGACACAGGCTCAGCACCTAGGTGAGGTCGTCGTCTGTGTCGTAGCCGCCCACCGCAAGAAAGGCCTTGCTTACGGCCCGTTTGATTTTTTCTACCGAGAAAGCTTCCCGCTTACCGTCGCGTTTGACGATACGAAGTTCCGAAATGCCCATGATTACAACATCGTTTGAATGTTTGACACTTAATGTCATCACCCCTTTGGGGCGAGCCATCGTATATGTTAAAGGGTTTTAAACCGTATGCGACACCGCTCCATCTCCCGGAAGCGACAGTCGCCTTACGCAAGGCAGGTCTTCTGACTTACTCCCTCCGCACGCCTTCCCGTCCTCGAGGGACAGTGGCAAAAGAGTGCGCGGAGATACCGGAGTTTCACAGCTACGGGGATAGTCCCTGATTGGGTGGCGGTTCGGATCACTATCGGTTCCGAAGCTGCACCTTACAGGAGTTCCCTTTTGATCCCTCACCCCGACAGACGCCGGGACGGGAACCTTGCGCACGACAAATGTATCTATTGCCGCCGACAATACAATTCAAACGGGACGGGTTTTATTAACAATGTTTGAACATGGGTGTGGGTCAGGGAGTTGGGGCGTCCGGAATATAACAGACTTGAATGTGGATATTGTGTCAACGTTCTTTTTGCAGACTTGCTTGACGTGATTTTGAGATGACAACTGCGAGAATATAGATGGGTTGATTGTTTAGACGAATAGAGACCCCCGCAAAGCGGAGAACATTAGACATTCCCCGCTTTTTTAGGCTGAGGGCAAAGCGGAAAGGTTATTAGGGGTTCTGGCTTCGCGAGGCCGGAGAATCCGAGATTTGTTTTACCGGATGGGATAATTATTCTATCCGATAAGCGACTTTATCCCCTTGACCATTGCGATGGCGCCGTCGCCTATCTGCGCTATCGACGAGTCGCCGTACATGTAGCACGGGGTGGTGACCACTCTGTTGGTGCGGTCCGTTATAGCGCCGTCTCTGTCGCATACCGTCACTCCGGCGCCGAACTTTTCGCGTGCCGCGGCGCACATGTCGCTCTCGGGACCGAACGTCACCTCCACGCCCTTGTCGCCCAGCAGCGCGGCTATCATAACGGGCGATATGCACATGGCCCCTATGGGTTTGCCCGCCTTGTGGAATGCGAGCACGGCATCGCGCACCTGTGGGAGTACCGAGAAGTCGAGTCCGTCCACGGCGAGCGTGAACAGGTTCTTTGCCGCGCCGAACCCGCCGGGGAGTACCAGTGCGTCGTATCCGGAGGGGTCGAGCGAGGAGAGGGGGGCGATGGCTCCGCGGGCTATGCGGGCCGCCTCGGTCATTACGTTGCGTCTTTCGTTAACGGGCCGGTCGGTGATGTGGTCTATGACATCTCTGGAGTCGGTGTCGGGGGCGAATATCGAGACCTCGAACCCCTCTTTGGCCAGAGCGTAGAGGGCCATGGTGGCCTCGTGTATCTCCGAACCGTCTTTGGCGCCGCATCCGGCGAGTATTACTGCAGCTGTTTTCATTCGATCGTAGTTTTATCCGATTTTGAAAATTTTCGGTATACCAAAATAGTGCCATAAATCTGTAAAAAGACCTATGTAACGACAAATATAGTATAAAATTGTGACGACAGCCAATTTTTATCTCAGACACTATCTTTTGTCAACGGGTTTACATATAGCCGTTTATGCTGTCGCCATGCTTGGTACGGCACACTCCCGCCAGTGTGGTTTTGTGCCGGAGACGGTAAAAAATGTTCATTAACGACATTTTTGGCATGGAATCTGCATTCCGAAACTCGGAGTAATTTAATCAAAGAGTCAGATGTGAGAGATGGAAAATGTGAAGCATGATGTGAAAAAACGGGTGCACGACATACGTTTCTGGTGGCTTATTTCGTTGCTGGGCGTGTCGTGCATTATGTTGGGAGCGGCTGTTTTGCTTAACCCCATGTCGTCGTACGACGTGTTGTCTCCGGTGTTCGGCGGCCTCTTCTTCGCCTCGGCCGTGACGCTGGTGCTCAATATGTGTCCCGGTCGCAGACTGAGCCTTGCAAACAGATTTCTCGTGTACGGGGCATTCGTTGTGGAGATATTGCTCGGAGCCGTATTGTGGTTCGAGTCGTTCTTCGTCTTGGGGGCTTTGATAATAGCCGCGGGGGTGTGGCTGTTCCTGAAGGGGCTCATATTGCTCGTTCTGGGCGGTAAGTTGAAAAAGAGCGATACCTCCGCCTCTACCGTCACCCTTATGTCGGGGGCGGCCTTTTTCGTATGTTCGGCGGTTACGTTAGTACAGCTCCTGTTAGGCGGCGGCGAAAGCTCGGTGATGTACATGGCCCTCGCGCTCGTGGTGGGCGGGGTGACCCTGATGGTGTTCTCGGTGCAGGTCAGACGGCTGGTCGGACATGCGAGGGCGGATGAAGAGACCGTTTAGCTGTCCTCATTTTTATACGGACCTTGGTTCGGGCCGTTATTCGACAGAACGATTGGTTTTAGGTGTTTGTTGTCTCGGGTCTTTTTGATTCGGGACAGGATTGTTTTTACCTGTCGCTTACCCCCCTGTTTTTTGCGGTAGCCGCCATATACGCGGGGGGCGTGCCTTGCGGCGGATGATGATTCTTATCGCATATCGTATTGTCTCTAACACGATTCATACCTGATAGTGTCGCCTGCGGTGCGGGAGTCTCGACCCGTTTCCCCGGTTGTCGACGGGGGAGGCGTCGATGGAGGCCCGTATTGTTTTTACGATATAAATCAGTATCTTTGCTAAACTTATATGTGTGATATGAAGTATCTGAAAATAGTTCTCGCATTGCTCCTCTTCGCGGGGGGCACTACGCTTTACGCCCAGAATGTAAGCGACCTTATAAAAAAGGCCAAAGCCATGGGGTTGTCCGAATCCGATATTCAGAAACAGCTTGGCAGCAGCGGTCTGTCCGGCCTGAGCGGAGTGGACGCAAGCTCTGTTTCCGGTCTTGCGGAGAGCGGCGGTACCGATCCGTTCGCCATGATGGATGCGGTGGACAGAGAGGCCACCATGATAGAGAATCTGGCATTCTCGCAGGAGGAGCACGTGCGTATGCGCGATTCGCTCTCGCGGGTGGTGTTCGGCCGGGAGATATTCTCCATCAAGTCGCTCTCTTTCGAGCCTGCATACAACATAGCCACCCCTGCCGACTACCGTCTGGGTCCGGGCGACGAGATAGTGCTCGACGTATGGGGGGAGTCGGAGGCAAACTACCGGCAGAAGATCTCGCCCGAGGGCACCATTACCATAAAGAACGTGGGTGTCGTGTATCTTGGCGGCCTCTCTGTGGAGGCGGCACGCGACAAGGTGAAACAGACGTTCGCCGCCGTGTACGAGGGCATAGACAACGGAACGGTGAGGGTAGAGATGTCGCTCGGTCAGATCCGCACCATAAAGGTCAACGTGGTGGGCGAGGTCGAGGTGCCCGGCACCTACACGCTGCCGTCGTTCGCCACCCTGTTCAACGCCATGTATATGGCCAAGGGTACCAACGACATAGGTACGCTCAGGGATATCAAACTCTTTCGCGATAACAGGGAGGTGGCCTCGCTCGACGTTTACAGCTACATACTCAACGGCGAGAGCATGAGCAACTACCGCTTGCAGGACAACGACATAATAATGGTGGGTCCCTATCAGAATCTCGTCAAGATAGACGGCAAGGTCAAGCGCAAACGTATCTTCGAGCTAAAGAGGGGCGAGACGTTGGAGAATCTTCTGACATACGCCGGCGGGTTCAAGGGCGACGCCTATACCGACAATCTGCAGGTCAACCGCAAGAGCACGGGACGTTACACCATCTATACCGTCGACAAGGAGAATATCCCCGGCTTCATGATGCAGGATGGCGACAGCATATTCGTTGGCTCCGCCATACGCCGTTTCGAGAACCGCGTGTCGGTGCACGGCGCCGTATGGAGGGCCGGTAACTACGAGCTGCAGCGCGCAGGTACCGTTCTGGGGCTGATTCGTCTGTGCGACGGTCTCAAAGGCGACGCCTTTACCAAAAGGGCGCAGATAGAGCGTACCCGTTCCGACTTCAAGCGCGAGATAATAGCCCTCGAGCTCGACAAGATGCTCGCCGGCGAGGCTCCGGACGTGGCTCTGGCGGCCGAGGACGACCTCTACATCCCCTCCATATACGACATTCAGGAGAAGAACTACATACTGGTAAGGGGCGAGGTCAACAAAGCGGTGGACCTCAATCCCGAAAGCGGGTCGAGCACAGACTATCTGGCCCTCTATTCCCGCTATTATCGTGGAGTGGACAAGGGCGAGATCGTCGACAGGGTCGAATACAACAACATCATAAACAAGCTCTATCAGAACCGCACTCTTCCCTCTGTCAACCGCGATGCCGACCATCTGCTTTTCGACTACTCCGACACCGACTCGGTGCCCGACATACGTCGTATCGACTCCGATACCATCCCCTTCAGGGAGAATATGACCATAGCGGATGCCATATTGCTCGCAGGCGGTCTCAAAGAGTCGGCCTCGCAGGCCAACATAACGGTGGCGCGACGCATAAAAAATCCCGAGTCGACCTCGTTCACCAACCGTCTGGCCGAGGAGTTCATATTCAACATAGGCGCCGATCTGACGTTGGCCGATAGCGTATCCAAGTTCATACTTCAGCCCTACGACGAATTGTTCGTGAGGCGTTCCCCCGGCTATCAGGAGCAACAGAGCGTTACCATAGCCGGAGAGGTGCTATTCCCGGGCGAATATGTGCTCACCACGCGAGGTACGCGTCTTACCGATCTGCTCGGCAAGGCGGGCGGGGCCACTCCCGAGGCTTATATACGCGGAGCCAATCTGCGCCGTCAGATGACAGTGGAGGATATGACGCGTCAGGAGACGTTGCGCAAGATAGCCGCCGACATGCAGGCCGGCAGCAGCAACGATACTATCACGGCCGGTGAGATGCCTATGATGATGGTGGGCATAGATATGGAGAAGGCCATAGCCGACCCCGATTGCGACGCCAACATCATACTCAAGGAGGGCGATATATTGACTATCCCCCAAAAGGTCAACACCGTTAAGATAAACGGAGCGGTGTTATATCCCAATATCATCACATTCACACAGAACTACAAGGTCAAAGATTATATACGTCAGGCCGGCAACTATGTCGATCGTGCCCGCAAACGGCCGTATGTCATATACATGAACGGAAAGGTGGCCTCCACACGATCGGGATTTATGTGTAAACGCTATCCACGGGTGGAGCCGGGATGCGAGATAGTCGTGCCCATGAAGTCGGCCTCCCGGCAGAGGGTAGGCGGCATGGAGGTGATGTCGATGCTTAACTCTGCGGTGTCTATGGCCGCGATGATTACTTCGATAACGAAGTAGTATAAATCGGTGATGCTTTTAGGAGCGGTCTCTTATGGGGCCGCTCTTTGTTTGTAAAGGGCCGTTTTCGGCGTATTGGGCTTTTTGTGGTGTTTGTTGTTATTTGTGCATATATGAGGGGTTGTTGAGTAAATTCTCGCTGGTTGCGGCCCTTGCGTGCCTTATAGGTTGGTGACGTACGGGTAGGGAGTTTTAGGGGTGTTCGGGGCGGGCGTGAGCGAGACATGAACGTTTTAGTCGGTTTTCGGGCGGAGATGTTGTCTGAACGTTTGAATTGTTGGTTTGTGCGGGTTTCTTGTGCAGAGGTTCGTTACTTTGATTTCAAGCGGTGACGGAGAGCGGGCCGGAGACTGCGGGGGACCGCGCCTTGCGTGAGATTTAACAGATGCTGTTAGGTACTTTTAGCGAATAACGCTTATAGCTCCGTTACTCTCCCTTGCGGGCCTCCGGCGGGGGGAGGCTCCGGCCCGCTCGGCCCCTGCGTTGCACTTCGGGTCCGCCAATCGGAAAGGCTTACGGTCCTCGTGCCTCGGACCGGATAGGGTGGAATTGTGTTTTATGTCCTCGCTGACGCACGGACGGGATAAAGCGGAATTATATTAAACTGCCCCCAATGATACAATAAAGCGAAAAGGACTGCTTCCCTCGCTTCGCTCGGGTCAGAAAAGCGGAATAGTGTTTTACTGCCCTCGTACCTTGGGCAGGCACGCCTTTCGGCGTATTGAGTTGCATGCGCTTTTTTGTGGTGTTTATTACTCTCTGTACATAGGGTTGTCTGTTTTTGTTGGGGGTATTATCGCTGGTTGCGGCCCTTCGTGCCGCTTTAGGGATTTTATAGGTTGGTGACGTACGGGGAGAAGTTTTCGGGGCATTCGGGGCGTACGTGTTGTCTGAATGCGTGAGTTGTCGGTGTGTTTGCGCGGGCTTTTCGTGCAGTGGGGCTGCTTCCTTCGCTTTTTAGCCACAAAAATCGCCGATCCCGGTC
>CAMWRR010000114.1 GCA_947176715.1 uncultured Rikenellaceae bacterium
CCTTAGCGACGTAGCTGACGAAAACGGCAAGATCAAACCGCGTCTGGTAGACATCAATTCAGACAAGGTGCAGATAATCATGCAGAACAACATGCACTACATAACGCCGGAAGACTACCGCAACGCCGCCAAATACGTAGACAACCCCGAAGAGTTCGACTTCTACAAAATCCTCGAGTGGGACAAGGAAGAGGGTTGCGGACAGCCGGTTTGCAAATAACCTTAATAGACTGATTTTTTTGCGGCGCATTCTGGGTGATGCGCCGCTTGTTTTGAATATACATTATTTAACATAATGTATATTATAATTCAAAAACTATTTTCGATATTATGGCTATATTTGTACAACACTACAAATACCGTATCATGTGCAATTATGACGACTATAAAGAGATTGCGCGAACCGTCACAGACAACAACCTGTCGTTTCAGAAGATAGACGGTTACGACAAAGAGCTCCTATTGCAACGGCTGTACGACACATTCGTCATAGGTAATCCTCGCGCGTTATGCTTGAGTTTCAGATATGTTCCGCAAAGAATAGACTGCAACATGGAGGATCCCTATTTCCATCTGCCCGATATAATAGACGGAGATACCGAGCTATATTTCATCATTGATTATTGGAACAGGGATTTTATCGTCTATAAGGCAAAGATGTGCGACATACACGCATTCTTAGGCGACTGCGAGGCCGTTATCGACGAATACTATCTGGTGACGCCCGATTTTACGGAGCTATACGGCATAACGGATCATGACGACCTGCTGTATATAGATATGCAAAAAAACGAGATGGGAACCCCGGCATCCATACGATAATAAAAAACGGCATCCGCAAAGATGCCGTAATTGATTTTATCGAGTCGATACCCTGTCGAAAAAAGGACTTTTTCCTGTGCAACTTATAGGTATGCCTATTATCTGGTTGCACTCTTTCATCACGCCCAACCTACGCACCGCCTCGCCTACGGAGTACATTACACGGCTGTCGACACGCGAGTCGGCGGCGAACGACACTGCCGAGCCTACGGCTATGCCCATGTCTATGGAGTTGAACGCACATGGCACATCGCGCAACTCCTCCTTTACCGCACATGTAGGAAATCCGCAATATCCGCAGTTGAGACCCGCGGGCTTTATCTTGGCGCCTATGAGCACCACCGCTCCGGCCTGCAATATGTTGTCGGCGTCGCGCATGAAGAACATCTTGCCGAGCGGTTCGGCCAGCTCCTTCATCTTTCGGGACAGATGCCTGACATCTTCGCCCTCGAACATGGCTATCTGCAAGACATCCACCCCCTTTGCCTTAGGAGCGGTACGCGCCGCCGCCATCATGCCCAGAGCCACCTCATGGAGCCGCTCGCTCCTTACTATCTCTTCTCTTATTATCATCGCACTGTTTTTTACATGGTTCGGATATGCAAAGGTAGGTAATTTTCCAAAGACTATCGACGTCGAATCCGGGGAAACATCTTACGCACATGCAATATGACCCTGTCTACCGACTTGTCGGCTATCACGAGAACGGTGGCCGCGACTATGAGCGCTCCGCCCGACACATCGCGCATGGTCATAGACTGTCCGAGCAGCGTAACGCTCAGAACGACGGCAGATACCGGTTCAAGGGCACCCAGTATGGCCGTAGGGGTCGACCCTATTATCTGAATGGCCTTGGTGGTGCATGCAAGCGACAACACCGTGGGAATGACCGCGAGCGCGACAAGACTACCCCATCCTGACGGTACCGACGGCAACGTGAACGGACGGCCGAAAAGAATCATGACCGCATACACCGAACACCCGAAGACAAGCACGTAGAATAGGAGTTTGGCGGTAGGTATCGCCCTGATCCTCGCCGACACGTTCACCATTATTATATAGAGCGCATAAGTGAGCGCGGATACCATCACCAGCAGACATCCGTAAGGGCTCAGAGGCTCGCCCGACTGCGGCTTCATAAGCAACGCCAGCCCACAGCACATCATGAGCAGACAGACGGCGACAGTGGCCCTGAACCTCTCGTGAAAGAAGAATATCATGAGCACCGCCACAATGACCGGATAGACGAACAGAAGCGTAGAGGCTATACCCGAGTTCATATACCTGTAACTCTCGAACAGCGTCAACGACGACAGCGCCATGAGTATGCCGAGAATAGCCACCGGACCTATCTCCTCCTTGGATAGCCTTAGGGAATACCCCCTGAACAGTATCAGCAACGCAAGTAACGGTATGCCTATAACATAACGGAACAACAACACTGAACAGGGATTCATGCCCTGCTCGTAGAGCGGCACCGCGAATGCCGGATTGGTTCCGTATGCCGCCGCCGCGACAGCCGCTAACGAATAGCCTTTAACCTCTGCAAGTCTCATATTAACTTCACGTTACACAAAAAACGCACCCCTAAAAGGCACGTTTCAAACAAAATATGTATTCTTTATGGCCGTAATAGCGAATCGGGTTAAAACTACCGACATCGGGAGCCTTTAACGTATCTGCTTCTCTATCTGCTCCACATGCGCGCTAAGTCCGCGGTCGGTCTCGAGCAGGTTTGATACGGTCTTTATGGCGTGTACCACTGTGGCGTGGTCGCGCATAAGAGCCTCGCCTATACTCTTGAGCGACAGATTGGTATGTTTCTTACACAGATACATCGACACCTGACGCGCCTGCACTATCTCGCGCGAACGCTTCTTGGAGAAGAAATCCTCCTCGGTGACATTGAAGAACGTATAGACGATTCTGCATATATCCTCCGCCGTTATCTCCCTCTGCCGGAAGCTGACGTATGCCTTTAGCACCTCGCGCGCCAGCGATATGGTGGCAGGACGTCCCAACAAGGTGGCATTGGCTATGAAAGAGGATATCGCCCCCTCTATCTCGCGGATGTTGGCCTTGATGTTCTCGGCGAGGAAATCGACTATCTCGTCGTCGAGAGCCACGCCCAGACGCTCGCACTTGTTCTTGATTATCTTGACCTTGGTGGCGTAATCGGGAACGGTCAGCTCTACCGACAGACCCCACTTGAAACGGGTAAGCAGACGCTCCTCTATATCCTTCAGCTCCACGGGAGGCTTGTCGGCCGTAAGCACCAGCTGCTTCTTGGAGAGGTGCAGATGGTTGAATATGTTGAAGAAGGTGTTCTGCGTGCCGGGCTTGTTGCCTGAGAACTCCTGTATGTCGTCCACTATCAGCACGTCTATCATCTGATAGAAGTGTATGAAGTCGTTTATCTCCTTGCGTTGCATGGCGCTGGTGTATTGCGCCTGAAACTTCTGTGCGCTCACATAGAGCACGTATTTGTCGGGGAAACGCTTCTTTACCTCTATGCCGATGGCCTGTGCCAGATGGGTCTTGCCCAAACCCGAATCGCCGTATATGAATATGGGGTTGAAGGCCGTGGTACCCGGCTCCTCGGCTATCTTGATGCCGGCGGTGCGGGCCAGCTGGTTGCACTCGCCCTCCACGAAGTTCTCGAAGGTGTAGTCGAAGTTGAGTTGCGGATCGACCACTACCCTCTTCACACCCGGTATCACGAACGGGTTCTTTATGTTCTGAGTGTTGGTGGTGTTCAGAAAGGTCTTTATCGGGGCCATCTCCGTACCCGCAGCCTCCGGACGGGGAACGGCGTATTTGAGCGTTATGTCGGAACCGAACTCGTTGTAGAGAATCGGACGCAACATCATTATATAGTTGTCGTTGATGTGGTCGACGAAATCCTTGTTGGGGACACGCAGACGAAGAGTGTGAGTCTCACCGTCGAAACCGTGCACAACCGTCGGTTTGAACCATTTCACGAACTCATCCTGAGGGATAAGCTCCTTTATAGTCAAAAGACAGTTCTGCCATCTGGTGTCCTGATTCGTCTGCATCGCTTGCGTCATCTTCAACTTGCTAAACGTCTTGCCGGGCTATTCAGCCGTGCGAAAACGTCGGTTTACAACTTTATTTACAGATAACCCTCTCCTCCGCAAGAAGACAAACCTATCCCCTCCCTCCTCGTTCACGGCAATAAGCCCAAACGGAAAAGGGAAACTTTCGCCTCTCTTAAATCGGTTGGATTTTGGATTATTTCTGTTGCAAATATGAAAAATTAAATGAGAAAAAAAAATCCTTTTTCGGTTGTTTTTGTACATAATTTTTATCCTAAAATCCAACCTTAACAATATCACTATTTTAGAGCACAAAGAATTTACATACTAATTTTTAATATAAAACCATAAAAGTTATCAACACCCCCAAACAGCACCTAAAATATTGTTACACAGAATATTACCCCAATGTGTTCCACGACAGAATCAAGGTTTGCGACCTGTTTCACGGGCCGTAACGGCCTATTTGGATGAGCCGAAACCGATACGAAAAAAGAGAATCCGGAACCGGAAAAGAGCCTTTGCCGGCATACTGACAGAAGCGGGCAAAAAACGGTCGTATACAAATGGCAAAAAACATATATCGTATACGGATTTATCGAAAAATTATACATATATTTGTATATGTAACTTTTCGGCAAAGAATTTGTCAGGCAAAAGCCTTTTGAAATACGAATCATAACAGAAAAGCTATGGATATAGAGAAAAGCACATTGGAAAGAGCCAAAAAATGGCTCGACGGCAACTTCGACCCCGAAACTAAACGGGAGATCGAAAGAATGATGAAAGACGACCCCAAGGAGCTGAACGAGTCGTTTTACAGAACGCTCGAATTCGGCACCGGCGGGCTACGCGGCATAATGGGCGTGGGCACCAACCGCATGAACATCTACACCGTAGGCATGGCCACACAGGGGTTGGCCAACTACCTCAAGAGCTGTTTCGCAGGCCGCGACATCAGCGTGGCCGTGGCTCACGACAGCCGCAACAACAGCGACCTATTCGCCAAAACCACCGCCGACATATTCGCGGCCAACGGCTTCACGGTATATCTCTTCGAGGCGTTGCGCCCCACCCCGGAGCTGTCGTTCGCAATACGCCACCTGCACTGCCAGAGCGGCGTGGTGATAACGGCATCGCACAACCCCAAGGAGTACAACGGCTACAAGGCCTATTGGGAAGACGGCGCACAGGTGATAGCCCCGCACGACAAGAACATAATCGACGAGGTAAACAAGATAGAGTCGGTGGATCAGGTCAGATGGAGCGGCGGCGACGGTAAAATCGTCACCATAGGCGAAGATGTCGACAAGGCCTATTTAGCCGAGGTGGCCTCCCTGACGCTGTCGCCTGAGGCTGTGGCTAAACACGGCGACGTATCGATAGTGTACACCCCCATACACGGCACCGGCATAACATTGGTTCCCAGAGCACTGGAGATGTGCGGATTCAAAAACATCACCGTCATAGATGAGCAGTCGACACCCGACGGCAACTTCCCCACGGTGGTCTCACCCAACCCCGAGGAGGCGTCGGCGCTCAAATTAGCGCTCGAGCGTGCCGAGAATATAGGCGCCGACTTGGTGATAGCCACCGACCCCGACGCCGACCGCATAGGCATAGCCGTACGCGACAACAAGGGGCGCATGGTATTGCTCAACGGCAACCAGACGGGGGCGATACTCACCTACTACCTCCTGACCCGTTGGAAAGAGCTCGGCAAACTCAAAGGCAACGAGTTCATAGTAAAGACTATAGTTACCACGGAGCTGATAGCGAGCATAGCCGAATCGTTCGGCGTGGAGTATTACGACGTACTTACGGGCTTCAAGTTCATAGCCAGCGTAATACGCGACAACGAGGGCAAGAAGCAGTACATCGGCGGCGGCGAGGAGAGCTACGGCTATCTCACCGGCGACTTCGTGCGTGACAAAGATGCAGTATCGGCGTCGGTGCTCGTGGCCGAGACTATGGCGTGGGCCAAGGAGCATGGGCTATCGCTGTGGCAGCTTCTCGAAACGATATACCGCAAATACGGCTATTACAAGGAGGGTATGGTATCCATCACCAAACAGGGCAAGGACGGCGCGGAGGCCATTGCCAAGATGATGAGCGACATGCGCTCCAATCCCCCCAAAGAGCTGGGGGCATCGGCAGTGGTCACCCTAAAGGACTATCAGCTGCGCGAGGAGACCGACCTCAAATCGGGTGCGAAGAGACCTATCGACCTGCCCGTATCCAACGTGCTTCAGTTCATCACTGAAGACGGCAGCAAGATATCGGTACGCCCGTCAGGCACCGAGCCTAAAATAAAATTCTACTTCGGAGTACGCGAACCTCTCGCCGAAGGCGGCGACATAGACAAGGCCGAAAAAGCCGCGGAGGCTAAGATAGAGGCCATAAAGAGAGATTTGGGAATATAAC
>CAMWRR010000115.1 GCA_947176715.1 uncultured Rikenellaceae bacterium
AAACGCGACGGTAAGCGGGAAGCTTTCTCGGTAGAAAAAATCAACCGGGCCGTAAGCAAGGCCTTTCTTGCGGTGGGCGGCTACGCCACCGACGACGACCTCACCTCGGTGCTGAGCCGTGTGCATATCTCCGACGGCATGAGTGTGGAGGAGATACAGAACCAGGTGGAGGTAGCGCTCATGGCCGAACGCTACTTCGCAGTGGCCAAGAGCTATATGCTCTACCGTCAGAAACACACCGAAGACCGCGAGGACCGTGACAAGCTCCGCTTCCTAATCGACTACTGCAACGCCTCCAACCCCGCCACCGGAAGCAAGTACGACGCCAATGCCAACGTGGAGAAAAAGAACATTGCCACCCTCATAGGCGAGCTACCCAAATCGAATTTCATACGACTCAACCGCCGGATGCTCACCGACCGCATCAAGGAAATGTACGGCAAGGAGTTGGCCGACAGATACATATACCTGCTTAACAACCACTTCATATATAAGAACGACGAGACCTCCATGGCCAACTACTGCGCCTCCATAACCATGTATCCGTGGTTGCTCGGCGGCACTCTCTCCATAGGGGGCAACTCTGCGCGACCCACCAACCTCAAGTCGTTCTGCGGCGGATTCGTCAACATGGTTTTCATAGTGTCGAGCATGTTGAGCGGTGCGTGCGCCACTCCCGAGTTTCTTATGTATATGGACTACTTCATACGTCAGGAGTACGGTGACGACTATTACGGCCGTGCCGACGAGGTGGTCGACCTCTCCAAGCGTCGCCGCACTATAGATAAGATTATAACCGACTGTTTCGAACAGATCGTCTACTCCATAAATCAACCCACGGGAGCGCGCAATTTCCAAGCCGTCTTCTGGAACGTAGCCTATTACGACCGTTACTATTTCGATAGTCTCTTCGGCGAATTCGTCTTCCCTGACGGCTCGCGTCCCGTGTGGGAGTCGCTAAGCTGGCTGCAGAGACGTTTCATGACGTGGTTCAACAAGGAGCGCACCAAAACGGTACTGACATTCCCCGTGGAGACAATGGCTCTGCTGACCAAAGACGGCGACGTGATAGACCATGAATGGGGCGACATAACGGCCGGTATGTACGCCGAGGGGCACTCGTTCTTCACCTACATAAGCGACAATGCCGACTCACTATCGAGCTGTTGCCGTCTGCGCAACGAGATACAGGATAACGGCTTCAGCTACACGCTCGGTGCGGGCGGCGTCTCCACCGGCTCCAAAAGCGTTCTCACAATAAACCTCAACCGTTGCATACAATATGCCGTCAAGAACGGAATGCACTATCTAAAGTTCCTCGAAGAGGTTGTCGACCTCGTGCATAAAGTGCAAACCGCCTATAACGAGAACCTCAAGAACTTGCAGGCCAAAGGCATGTTGCCCCTGTTCGACGCCGGATATATCAACCTATCGCGTCAGTACCTGACCGTCGGTGTCAACGGATTGGTGGAGGCGGCGGAGTTTCTCGGCATGCCAATAAACGACAACGACCGTTACGCCGGTTTCGTGCAGAAGGTATTGGGGTTGATAGAACGCTACAACAAGAAATACCGCACCAAAGAACTAATGTTCAACTGCGAGATGATACCGGCCGAAAACGTGGGTGTCAAACACGCCAAATGGGACCGCGAAGACGGCTATGCTGTGCCGCGTGACTGTTATAACTCCTATTTCTACGTAGTGGAGGACGACTCGCTCAACGTAATAGACAAATTTCGCCTCCACGGACGCCGTTACATAGAACACCTCACAGGCGGCTCGGCCCTGCACATGAATCTGGAGGATCATCTCTGCAAAGAACAATACCGCCACCTGCTTCGCGTAGCCGCCATCGAAGGATGCAACTATTTCACATTCAACATCCCCAACACCGTTTGTAACAAATGCGGCCATATCGACAAACGCTACCTCGAGGAGTGCCCCGAGTGCCACAGCGACGATACCGACTATCTCACCCGTGTGATAGGCTACATGAAACGAGTCTCCAACTTCTCTGCCGCACGGCAGAGAGAGGCGGCGCAACGATACTACGGCACATTGTCGGAAAGCGAGGGAAACTAAGACAGACATTACGATAACCGCACAGCCCATGTTAAAGTACTACAATTTCGACATTGTCTTCGCCGAAATACCGGGCGAGGTGACATTAGCCCTCAACATCACAGGGTGCCCCAATAATTGTGCGGGATGCCACAGCCCCCATCTGAGGGAAGATACGGGACAAGTGCTTGACGACGACGAATTGTTGTCGCTGATAGAGCGTTACGGCCGGGCGGTTACGTGTGTCTGTTTCATGGGCGGCGATAACGACCCGCAGGAGGTGGCGCGGCTTGCCGGAACGGTACGGTCGCACTCCACGCTACGAACGGGATGGTATTCGGGGCGTGACGAATTGCCAGGCTACGATATACTCTCGTCGTTGGATTATATCAAGACAGGCCCTTACAGGAAAGAGGCGGGTCCGCTCGGCACTCCTGCGACCAATCAACGGATGTATCGCATAACTGACGGCACTCTGGACGACATAACCCGCATGTTTCTTAAAAAGTAACCTCCGTATACGACATATCCGCAAATA
Source organism: uncultured Rikenellaceae bacterium (assembly GCA_947176715.1). Classification (GTDB taxonomy): domain Bacteria; phylum Bacteroidota; class Bacteroidia; order Bacteroidales; family Rikenellaceae; genus CASDZP01. Next base: position 2,600 of record CAMWRR010000115.1, read on the forward strand.
CCGGGACCTCTTGCGTGTTGATAAATTGTTGCAAAAAAGGGCGTATAAAAATATGCCGTGCGGACGATGTTGCCTACCTTTGCCGTCATAAAAAAGCTAAACGATGAAAATGGACAAGATAATGCCGGAGGAGGTAAACATAGAGATCGACGAGAAGATCGCCGACGGAGCCTACTCCAACCTCGCCATAATATCGCACTCGTCGAGCGAGTTCGTGCTCGACTTCATCTGCCTCATGCCCGCGGCCGAAAAGGGGCGTGTGCGTAGCCGCATCATACTGGCCCCCGAGCACGCCAAACGTCTGTTGCTCTCGCTCAGGGAGAACATAGGCCGTTACGAGAAGGCCTTCGGTCAGATAGAGATACACCCTATGGAGCACGAGATAGACCCCGTGGGTGTCACCACCGTAGGCGAAGCGTAAGGGTGTAGGCCCTCGCGCGGGGCGTGCCGTTTTGCCGATTGCGATTTTTTTGTTAGTTTTACGGCGGAAAACAATAATAGAAACAGATATGGCTACAACAGCTGACCTTAAGAACGGCATGTGCATAGAGCTTAACGGCAAGACCATGCTCGTGGTGGAGTTCCAGCACGTCAAACCCGGCAAGGGTCCCGCTTTCGTGCGCACCAAGCTCAAGAACATAGAGAACGGACGCACTATCGACAACACATTCACCGCAGGCGAGAAGATAGAGCCGGTGCGTGTGGAGCGTCGCCCCTATCAGTATCTCTATGAGGACGATATGGGTTGCAACTTCATGCACACCGAGACATTCGAACAGATCGTCATAGACAGAGGCCTCATCGAGAACTCCGACCTCATGAAAGAGGGACAGGTGGTGGAGGTGATGTTCCACACCGACAAAGAGGCCGTGCTCACCGCAGAGTTGCCCCCCATAGTGGATATGGAGGTGACCTACACCGAGCCGGGCGTAAAGGGCGACACCGCTTCGTCCAACGCGCTCAAACCCGCCACAGTCGAGACCGGCGCTACCGTCAAAGTGCCTCTCTTCATCAACACTGGCGACAAAATACGCGTAGATACCCGCACCCGCGAGTATTACGAGCGTATCAGATAGACGAAAGGCGACCCTTTGCGGTCGCTTGCAGTCCCGACGTTGTCCCCCCTGCGGCGGACATGGCGAAGAGACGTTTTTTGAAAGCATGAGCACCGGATACAACCTGTTTTCGGTGCTCTATTTATAACAGGCATAAGGTTTACATAAAGAGGGGTTATGGGCCTCACGGACCGAAAGAGGGGTTACGGGTAAGGTCCGTCCGGACCGAAAGGCATACTATTTGCACACTCTTTTTCCGCCGGAACATATCTATCTGTCCGGCGACTTAATCTTAATCGGGAGACCTTTTCCTGTCCGGAGCCATAGGGCCGGGCACCTCACCAAAAAACACAATGCCAATGGAAACTGTCAAGATAAGATGCGAGAACAACGGCAAGGAGATTCTTGTAAGCAAAGGGACCTCGCTCGGAGAGATAGCCTCCCTCCTCTCGCTGGGTAACAGATATCCGTTCATAGCCGCATACGTCAATAACAGGTCGGAAGATCTCAACGACCGGGTGTACGAGCCCCGGAACGTGCGGTTCATAGACGCCACCCATTTCGAGGGTGCGCGCGTCTACCAGCGTACGCTCTTCTTCGTGCTCTACAAGGCCGTACGCGACCTCTATCCGGAGGCCGTCCTCAAGATACAGCACTCTCTGGGGCGCGGATTCTATTTCGTGCTGGAGGGGGCCGCGGCGGGCGACGATACTGCCGCACGTCTCAAAAAGCGTATGCGCGAGCTGGTGGAGGCCGATCTGCCCATAGTGCGCGACATAGTCTACCGCGACGATGCCGAGAACTACTATGCCGGCGACAGCGACAAACTGCGCCTTATCAACACCCGCCGACACCTCTACGTCACAGTCGACACCATGGCCGACGTACACGGCTATCTCTACGGCACGCTGGCTCCGTCGAGCGGCTCCGTACCGGTGTTCGACATACGTCCGTTCTACGACGGCTTTCTGTTGTGCGTGCCGCGTCGCAGCGACCCCGAGACCATCGACGAACCCGGCTCCATAGAGAAGATGTTCGACGTATTCTCGCGTCACAAGGAGTGGCTGAAAGTGCTCGACGTATCGAACATAGGGCTTTTGAACGCCAAGATCATAGACGGCAAGGCCGGCGACCTGATAAAGATAGGCGAGGCCATGCAACAGCGGCTCTTCATGCAACTGAGCGACACCATAATGGGCAGGCGCGACGAGGGGCTGAAGCTGATACTGATATCTGGCCCATCGTCGAGCGGCAAGACCACTTTCAGCATGCGTCTTAACATAGAGCTGAGGCTGTTCGGGCTCAAACCGGTGGTGCTCTCTATGGACAACTATTTCGTCGACCGCGACAAGACCCCTCTGGACGAAAAGGGCAAACACGACTTCGAGGCGTTGGAGGCGGTAGATCTGGAGCTTTTCAACGACAACCTCTCGCGCCTCATTGCAGGCGAAAGGGTGGAGATACCCAAGTTCGACTTCCGCGACGGACACCGTTACTACGACGGCACCTATCTGGAGCTGTCGCCCGACTCGGTCATAATAGTGGAGGGGATACACGCGCTCAATCCGGCTATTGCCGGGGACATACCGCGCAACAAGACGTTCCGCATATACGTCTCGGCCCTCACCTCCATATCAATGGACAACCTCTCGCGTTTCTCCACCACCGACAACAGGCTCCTGCGCCGCATAGTGCGCGACAGCCGTTACCGCAACCACTCGGCCTTGGAGACCATACGCCGTTGGGGAAGCGTACGCCGCGGCGAGGAGAAGAACATATTCCCCTATCAGGAGGAGGCCGACTACATGTTCAACAGTTCGCTGATATTCGAGATAAGCATACTCAAGCGTTATGCCGAACCGTTGCTCATGGAGGTGCCCGACACCGAGGAGGAGTACAGCGAAGCGAGCCGTCTGATAGGCATGCTCGACTTCTTCATGCCCATAGACGACAAGGAGGTGCCGCCCACATCGCTCATACGCGAGTTCATAGGGGGCAGCAGCTTCAAATATTAGGGCCTTAAAGGGCTCGCAGACAGCTTAAGGGGCTATCTGCGGGCGGAATTTATTATATAGGAGATGAAATTAGTTTCGGTAATTACAGCGGCAGCGTTTCTCGTTGCCGGATGCAACCCGTCTGCCCCGGACATCATAAGCCTCGCCGGAGAGTGCGACAGCGTAACGTTGCGTTACAGCGACATAGTGAGCAGAGTGCGTTACACCGTTCTCGACGCCGGCGACAAGGCCCGGCTCGGACGCATACTCGACATAGAGCGTACCGAAAGCTACATATTCGTCATATCGCAAGGCGTGGAGGGGGTGCTGCAGTTCGACACCGAGGGGCGTATGTTGCGCCGCATAGTGTTGCCCAAGCACGAAGACCCCCACTCGCTCGCTGTTGACAACGACAACAGACTGCTCACGGTAGGGTGCGGAAAGGTGATGTACATATACAACTTCTCGGGATACCATCTGCGCACCGTACCCCTGTCGGGACACTCGCGATGGGATGTGCTGAGCCCTGCGCCGGGACGTCTGTGCAAGATAGCGTTGCCGTCGGTATCCGACAACATCATCGACCCGGGCTCTCTCTTGGCCGAGATGGTGAACTACGGCGACTC
>CAMWRR010000116.1 GCA_947176715.1 uncultured Rikenellaceae bacterium
CGCCACTTCTCGCCGCGCGATACGAACTCCTCCTCCCCGCACCGGTCTATGTAGTCGGCAATGCCGTTCCACGACACAAGTTGCGTGCCTCCTATGCGCCCCAACGCGCTCGCCTTTATGGTGAGAGGGTTGCTGTCGCCGTTGATGAGTGCCGACAGGGCCTCGTCGCCGATGCCGCCTATGGGGTCGTCGAGGGTGAAGCCGTGGCGTTTGCCGAGCGCCTCTATCACCACGAACGTATAGTTGTTCTTGTATTTGCCCAACGGAAGCACGCCCCCCTGACGTATCGACAGGGTGCCGTCCGGTATTATCTTCTCTGTGTCGTAGAGCACCTCCACGCCGAGTCCTCCGCAGTGGGGACACGCCCCGTGAGGCGAGTTGAACGAGAAGGTGTGGGGCGATGGCTGGTTATACGATATGCCTGATGTGGGACACATGAGGTTGCGGCTGTAATAACGGCACTCTCCCGTGTCCCAGTCGCATACCATTATCGTGCCCTTGCCCTGCCGCATGGCCTCGGCTATGGCACGCGAGAGCCGTTCGGGGTCGGCGGCCGAAGCCTCGGCGTCGATGCTCAGACGGTCTATGACCAACTCTATGTCGTGTATCTTGTAGCGGTCGAGCTTGCGTCCGTAGCTCACCTCCTCCATCTTGCCGTCTATGCGGGCGTAGAGGTAGCCGCGTTTGAGTATGCTCTCGAAGAGGTCGCGGTAGTGGCCCTTTCGCCCCTTGACGAGCGGAGCCATGACGGCGATGCGTCGGCCGGCGAAGCGTTCGTTTATCATCTCTGCGATGGACGACTCGCTGTAACGTACCATCTTCTCGCCAGTTACGTACGAGTAGGCCGTGGCGGCTCTGGCGTAGAGCAGACGCAGAAAGTCGTTTATCTCGGTGACGGTGCCCACGGTGGAACGCGGGTTCTTGCCCGTGGTCTTCTGCTCTATGGCCACCACGGGACTCAACCCGTCTATGCGGTCGACGTCCGGACGCTCCATGGAGCCGAAGAACTGACGCGCGTAGGCCGACATCGTCTCCATGTAACGGCGTTGTCCCTCACCGTATATTGTGTCGAAAGCGAGGGTAGACTTACCGCTTCCCGAAAGCCCGGTTATGACGGTGAGCTTGTCGTGCGGTATCTCTACGTCTATGTTTTTTAGGTTGTGGGCACGGGCCCCCTCTACAACTATCTTGCCCATGATCGTCAGCGTGTTATGGCCGTACGCATCCCCGGGGCCGGAACCTTTACGGTGTAGCTCTTGCCCGTCTTGTTGGGGTGTTTGTATTCGCGTATCCACGGGTTGAGCTCGCGGAGTATCTTGTAGTCGGTGCCGTTGTCGTGCGCCACCTTCACCCAATCGATATCGGTGCCCGATACGGTCACATCACGCGTCACGAACGGCAGATAGTAGTCTTCGTCGTCTATGCGGAAACCGTAGGCCTCCGGGTCTTCGGAAGCCAGTTTGAGCGACAGGATGCGGAACATGTAACGCATGGTCTCGGCGGGAAGCCAAAGGTCGTAGTAGTCGGCGGTCTTCTGTATGCCTACCCGTTTGGCCAGCCCCGCCATGCCTAAGTTGTACGAGGCGGCGGCCATAGTCCACGAACCGAAACGTTCGCGGGCCTCTTTTATGTATTTGCATGCCACGCGGGTGGCCTTCTCTATGTGGTAGCGTTCGTCTACGTAGTCGTTGACCTCCAGCTTGTTGTCGGTAGCCGTAGAGGACATTATCTGCCACAGCCCGGCCGCACGTGCCGTCGAATAGGCCTCGGGGTTGAGGCTGCTCTCGGCCATGGCCATATATTTGAAGTCGTCGGGGATGCCGTTCTCTTTCAGAATAGGCTCTATTATGGCGAAATAACGCTTGGATGCCCGCAATGCGTTGAGCGTACGCGAGTGCATGTACATGCTCACCCCGCACTCCTCGTAGAGGCTCTCGCGGGTGTCGAAATTGGCGGTGGGGACGCTCTCGCCGGCGAAAGCGAGCTTCTCGGGGACGGGCGGCACCACCACTGCCGACGGGGTATCTTCGTCGCGTATGATACCGCCGTTTTGCTGGGCCGACACAGAATCGCACGAGACGGTCGCCGAGGCGAGTGCTGCCAGTGCCGTAATATATATCACTCTTTTCATATCCGTATGTTTTAAGGCTGTCGCTCTTTTCGGTAACTTTCCGGCGGTATTGTCTATTGCCTAATCGGGCACTATTGTGAAGTCGTCGGCATCGTCCAGAGCGTGGAACTTCTGCCGGAACGAGTCTATGGCGGCGCGGTCGACCGTAAAGGTGACGCAGTCCTCGCGCCCCTCCTTGGCCCGGGCTACCGGCATGCCTTTGCATCCCACGGCTATGCTGTAGCCGCGATATGTCTCCTTAGGGTCGAACCCTACACGGTTTACGCCTATGGTGTAACACAGGTTCTCTATGGCGCGGGCACGCAACAGTGTCTGCCATACGTACGAGCGCGAATCGGGCCATGAGGCTACGTAGACCAGCAGGTCGTAGTCGCCGCGGCACCGCGACCACACGGGGAAGCGCAGGTCGTAACATATAAGCGGCAGAATGCGTATGCCCTTGTAGTGTATTATGCACTTCTCGCGTCCGGCGGTGTAGTGCTCGTTCTCGTGCGCGGGACCGAAGAGGTGGCGTTTGTCGTAGTAGTGCATTGTGCCGTCGTGGGCTATGAATATCAGCCTGTTGACCGGTGACGAGCTGCCGTCGCGTCTGCGGTCGATTACTGCCAGAGAACCCATCAGGGCTATGTTGTGACGACGGGCTATGTCGCGCAACCGCCCCACCGCCGGGCCGTTCATCTCCACAGCTATATCGGAGGTGTCCATGGAGAAGCCGCTCAGGAACATCTCGGGGAATATCGCCATGTCGGTGTTCTCATCCAGACCGGCTATTATCTCCTCTACGTGCGCCAGATTGGCATCTATGTCTTTCCATATTATATCTGTCTGGCAGATAGTGATTTTCATACGCTCTGTTTTACCCTTGGATCCGTGTAACGAACTGCAAATATAGTCATTTCCGTCGAAACCTTATATCGGGCCGATAAGTTTAATTTCTGTCCCGACAACCTTGCCTACGACTGAGACGGTGCATTGTAATAACGAGGGACGGGGCTGATTATTTTTGTAGGTGTGGGGCGGAAGCGGCATCTCTTTTCGTAGGGAGCTCGCTTCGTAATATTATTTATCGTCTCGTGCCGTTAGTGTTGTTTTAGTGGCAGTGTCTGAAACGTGTGGTATATCCGGATTTAAATAGCTATCTTTGCCACTAATGGACGAACTCGGATTCATAAAGCTCGCGGAGCGGTCGATGTCGGCTGTGTCGTCATGCGGCGAGGGTATCGGCGACGACTGCGCCGTGATACCTACGTCGGTCGGACGTGTCACCGTCGTAACCACCGACATGCTCGCAGAGGGGGTTCATTTCAGGCTATCCACCTCCTCGGCCTACGACATAGGCTGGAAGTCGCTCGCCGTCAACCTCAGCGACGTGGCATCAATGGGTGTGCGTCCCGTGGCCTCGTTCATGGCGATAGCGCGTCCCGACGGGCTATCCGACGAGTGGTACGAGGAGTTCATGGCCGGATATCGCGACCTGTCCGTGCGTTTCGGCGTTCCCCTCATGGGCGGCGACACCACGGCCTCCGAATCGGGGCTGACCGTGTGCGTGACTGCCATAGGCGAGGGCGAGGCCGCGCATGTAAAGAGACGTTCGGCGGCTCTTTCCGGCGACATAGTCATGACGGCGGGAACTCTGGGCGACAGCGCGGCAGGATTGTCTCTCGCCGAGAGCGGGTCGACGCGTTACCCCGCCCTGCTGAAGGCTCACCTGTCGCCATCGCCTCAGGTAGAGGAGGGGCAGTGGCTCGGCGGACGGCGCGAGGTGCACGCCATGACCGACATATCGGACGGTGTGGCCAAGGATCTCGGACAGATATGCCGCATGTCGGGAACGGGTGCGAGGGTGGAGCTGACCCGTCTGCCCCTCTCCGACGATATGCGTCGTTATTGCGCCGAAGAGAACATCGACCCCGCCGTCCCGGCCCTGTGCGGTGGCGAGGATTTCAAACTGTTGTTCACCGTGGACGAGGCCGAAGCCGATACGCTCGCGGCCGATTTCGCATCACATTTCGGATATGCCCCTTACCCCATAGGACGCATGACACCCTCAGGCGGCATAGAGTGGTTACGCCACGGGGTTGCCGTAAACGAGAGATTCACCGGTTACATACACAGATGAAAGAGAAGATAATGATGACCATAGCCGGCAGCGATTCGTCGGCGGGTGCGGGCATACAGGCCGATATCAAGAGCGCATTCGCGGCCGGTGTGTATTGCGCCACTGTCATAACCGCCGTTACGTCGCAGAATACATGCTCGGTGCGTGCCGTAGAGGTCGTGTCGCCCGAGACGGTGGCGTCGCAGACCGATGCCGTGCTCGACGACATGAATGTGACGGCCGTCAAGTGCGGTATGTTGCCCGACCGTGCCGTCATAGAGACAGTGGCTGACCGTGCCGTAGCCGGCCGGCTTCCCCGGCTGGTGGTAGACCCGGTGATGATATCTACATCCGGCAGCCAGCTGATGGCGGACGACGCCATAGAGACACTGATAGGCCGGTTGTTGCCATGCGCCGCATTGGTGACACCCAACATACCGGAGGCATGTCGCATTACGGGCATGGAGATACGTAGCGAGCGCGATTTCGACCGTTCGGCGGAGATATTCCGTAAGCTCGGGTGCAAAGCCCTCCTGCTCAAGGCCGGTCACCTGACCGGCGACACCCTCACCGACACGCTCTACGATTTCGACTCCGGCGAGGTGCACGGCTTCCGCTTCGAGCGCATAGACACCGTCAACACCCACGGCACCGGGTGCTCGCTGAGCGCGTCGATAGCGGCCCGTCTGTCGCAGGGGCTCTCTCTGCACGACGCGGTACAGGGCGCCGAAGAGTTTCTCCATACGGCCATAAGGCACGGATGCGGCAGGGTATGGGGGGAGGGACACGGTCCTGTCGACCACTTCGTAACAATGAGATAAAGCGTCACCACTGTCATGAAGAAAAAGAAACACAGCAACATACTGACCAACTGGCAGCTGATACTGATATCAACAGCCGTATTCCTCGCTCTGATACTCTATCTCGACGGGAGTAACATGCGTTATAAAAAGTCGTTGGATGCCAAACTCGAAGACCTGACAGGACAGCGCGACAGCCTCCGCGAACAGATACGACGCGACAGCATCATGATAAAACGTCTCGAAACCGACGACAAATACCTTGAGAAATATGCCCGCGAACACTACTACATGAAACAGGAGGACGAGGACCTGTTCGTGTTCGAGTGATTCGTATGTACGAACAGATTGTTGTAGTTCCATTCGGTAGAGCGATTACAGTGTCGCTTATGAAAACTATTCGGGTTCTTCAAGCGGAATGTGCTCGATGGCCTTTCGTTAGGGCATGGTAACCGGAAAGTGTTTGACGGCCCTCGCTGGCGCTCGGGCTGGGCAAAGGGGGTTTCTTCGCTGACGTTCGGGCTTGAATTGTGTTTGCGAGACGGTGCAGGGCTTTTTAGCTTGACGGTATGCGCATTAGCCGAGCCTTTGCGTCCGGATGGCGGCCCGAGCGGAGCGAGGGCCATAGACACGATTCCTTATGAAAAGGTATATTACGCGGGGAGTGTGCTTTGGGCAGGGAGTCGGAGCGATTCACAAGGGACGGAGCCTGCGGGGGACCGCGCCTCTCGTGAGTTTTAATAGATGCGGTTTGTGTACCTTTAGTGAATAACGCTTATAACTTAGTTACTCTCTATTGCGGGCCTCCGTGGGGGGAGGCTCCGGCCCGCTCGTCCCCTCCGCTGCGCTACGGGTCCGCCAAAAGGAAAGGCCTACGGGCTTCGTGCCTCAGCCCGGGAAAGCATAAAGGCTTGCGGTCCTTGTGCCTAGGACAGGGTAAAGCGGAACTGTGATCTATGTTCTCGCTGACACACGGACGTGGTAGAGCGGAATGTGTCTGATTGCCATAGACCTCTGGCAGGGGCATACCTTATCTTTATGACGTGTTTTATATTGCTGCCCCTATGTTGCCCTCGCTGGCGCTCGGGCCG
>CAMWRR010000117.1 GCA_947176715.1 uncultured Rikenellaceae bacterium
AACTCCGTTACTCTCCCTTGCGGGCCTCCGTTGGGGGAGGCTCCGGCCCGCTCGGCCCCTGCGCTACGCTCCGGGTCCGCCAAGAGGAAAGGCCTACGGTCCTCGTGCCTCGGACCGGAATAAGAGGAATTTGTGGTTGATGCCACTCTGCTATGCTTCGGGGTTATCAAGCAAAAAACACCTTGATCCGAAAACCGAAACCCTAATCAAACTAAAAGCATCTGCCCTCCTCGTTAACGCAAAACGACGTAAATCGAAAAAGCGTTTTGCTAACCAAGACGACACTTTCTGTATATCTTCTATTACTTATCACCGCTGGTGCACAGACAAGACACAAATACAAAGGACAATACCCATCCAACCAAACAATATAAGACTCCTTGCCACTCGGGCCTAACAAACAAAAAAATGTCTGTCCTCCTCGTCCTGCTACAACCTAACCGAGTAACCGTAACCAAACCTCGCAATCAATCCTTGTAATTAACCCTTATAACATAACCGAACAACCGAACCTCATAACCGAATCTTACCATCAAGCCTCATAACCAAACTTCGCAACCAAATCCAACCAACCCCTTAGCACAACCAACAAAAAGGTCCCGAAACAAACGTTCCGAGACCATATAAGAATTGTTTAAACGCGATATTAAAGAATAGAGTCGAGCTCTTTAGCCAATGCCTCCGACTCTTTTGCCAACTCCGACACATAAGCGCTCTTGGCCGCTCGTATGGCCTCTTTGGCTCTCACCGCAATCATAACGCGTACTTCGTATGTACCGCCGGTAGCTTCGCGATATATCTCCAATAGGGGGATGGCCTTAGCGAGACGGGCGTTTACGAGATGCTTGTTAGACGATACGAATTTGTCTATCACCTCTATGTCGCCCTCACCGTAGTCGTTGTTAGCGACATTCTCTTTAACGAGTTCGGCTATCTGAGAGCTTATTTTCTCGGCTATCTCGGTCATGGCCCTGCTGTCGGCTATCTTCTTGGCAGCGGTGTAGTTGCCGCCTTTTGACATGTGTGTGCCGATTATGTAATAGGCCTCTCCGTTCTCGTCCTCCTGAAGCTCGGCGTAACGGCTGTCCTGCAGCTGACGCTCCAAAGGCAACTTTCCGGGCATTACTTTCCAGCCCTCTTTCTCCAAGATTTTGGCCTCTTTCTTACAATCTCTGTCGACGCGCTCTTTGAGCTCTTTTTTAAGCTCTTTGTCTGATTTCTGCGTCTGTGCGAATACCTCGGCCGTACACAAAACGGCCGTCGCACACATCACGATACTGAAAAACCTTTTCATAATATTCAGTTTTAAGTTTCTATAATCCATTCAATTAAAGTTCAATCGAACACGAACCGTCATGCCGAAACAAGGCCTATTACCAATTATAGACCACCGGCACCGACAGGGCAACCTTGTGCATCACCCCCTTGCCGTCCGACACCGTCATGCTCCCGCGCAATATATCCACACGCACAGAGGCCGAATCTGTCTCATAAGGCCCGGTGAATGCGAGCGTCAGCGAATTGACGCCCATGCCGGTAAGCACCGTGTCGATACCGTCTGCCGTTATCGGCATCCGTATGCCCGGTACACGAAGCGACACGCCCTTAACCTTAAGATCGTCGCGGTTGACGCCAACATCCATCCGCATCGTTATGCCGCCCACTATCGAGTCGGTCCGCACCTCTGCCGTCATCGACGCCTCTCCAACCGGTCTTATCTCTATCACCGTTCCGGCGAGGTCGGCGAATATCTGCTCGCGTATCGACACGGGGCCTACGCGTTGCGATAACTGAACGATATTCTGTTCGTTCACGTCGGCATCCGCATAGTCGTAGGTCACAACCCATTCGGTGCCGCGTTTTTCGGCATGCAACTGAGTGAGAGTTTCCGACTTGAGCGACGGTTTACGCGAACACGACACCGGTTTGTCGCCGAGCATCAACCGATAGACATACTCTCCCGGACGCGAAGATACCTCGCTCAGAAATATACGGCCGTAAAGGGCCGAATAGTTGCGTTGCAAGGTCTGCGCGTCGCCTTTGCGCACATCGTCGAAGAAGTAGTCTGTCAGCGGTTTAAGGTCGCTTACGGCCCTGTCTATCTGCTCCACCGACTCTATGTTGTCGTACCCGTCGCGCAACTCTTCGTAACGGGCCGCCATCTTGCGGTCGTTGGTGTTGAATATGTCGACCAATCGTTTCAGCTCTATCCTCGGGAACGGATATTTAATTGAGTAGAGCCATGTAACCTCGCCCGTCTCTTTATCCTGACGTTTCTCCCAATAGTAGTCCTCCGCTTTGGAGGCCGATATGCCCGTCAGGAAAGGGACGGTGGCCGCCTGAGTCTTGTATGTCGTGGAGAAGTTGTCGACAAAATCGGTTATCCCCGAGGTCATCGTCTCCTGCGACAGCGTGCTCGCGCTCGACGACTGCACGTTCTGCGCCACCGACTCTATCACCTGCATGCGTATATTATCCATACACAACGATTTTGCACGCTCCAAATCGTCGGCCACGGCAGAGGTTATTATATATTCCGTCTCCATTGTGTTGAGCCACACGGGGGCCTTCTTGGAGCTTCGTTCCACCACTTTGACGGCCGCGAAAGATACGGAGCCCGAGAGCATCACGACAGCGGTCAGAGCAACGGCTCTTCTGACAAAACCAACCATAACCTTTTTAGTTTACTGACAAGAAATTGGATACGTACCATCTGTTGAGCGCATCTATAAGTATGCGTTGCACGAACACCTCTCTGGCGCTATCCTCGAGTGCCGTGTAGCCCCCCTCTTCGCCTATGCGTCCCGCTATCTGTCGCATCTGCTCGGCCACGGCGGGATATTCGTCCACCACGTCGGGCACCGATGCCAGTAATGCGAGAGCCTCGTTGGGACGGCCCATCTTCTCGAGCGTCTGCGCCTTGGTGATGATGGCGGGTATGTGGGTGGTGTAGTAGTCTATGATTTTGCCGCGCACCCGCGTCATGAAACTACGTACGCCCGGACTCTTGGGCTTTATCTGCGAGATGGCTTTCACAACGGCCCTCTGGTCGGAGCCGTCTATGCCCTGCACCTCGAAGGTGTAGGAGTCTATAACCGTACCCTCCGCCAAATCAATGACATAGAGCGTCACATCCATTCCTACCACGAACTGCACGGGAGCGGTGGCCGTTGAGCTCTTGTCTACGGTAACCGCATTGGCCGTCAGCACCATCTGCCCCGACACCGCACCGAATCCGTTCTGCGTGGCGATCTGACCGAGTTTCTGAGCGAGCAATGATTTGGCCGCCGATGGCAGGTCGGCCTTGTCCGACAACATGGGTGTTATGGCCACCATCTGTTGCGACGACATCACGTTCTGTGCAAACGTCGCCAAAGGCAACATGCAGACGAGCGCCGCTATGATCTTCTTTAACATGACAATCGTTTTTTTCGGTTCTACTTTACGGCCTACTTGCCGCCGATAGTTATGATAGCCTCGCCGAGACCTTTGGTGTCCAACTTGGCGTCTATGTTATAGGCCTCCCTCAGGTGACGACGCAACCCGTTGGCCCACTGACGGGTATCGACAGCCCTGCCGTTGGCGCCCTCCAAAGGTATGCGCACCTGCTCGAACACCATGCGGTTCTCGGTGGCGTCGGCCGTAGAGAAACGCCCGTGTACGGTGTTCTCCGCCACCCAATCCTCTATGAGGAATCCCAGCTCCTCGCCGTCGAACTCCGACTCGAAGTCTACGTCGCTGCCGCTCCAACGGCGACATGTCAGCTTGACCTCGCGTCCGTTCTCGAACAGATCGTCGAAATGGCTCTGCAACTGGTTGTTGAAGTTGTCGATATGGGCCAGCACGCTCTCTTCGAGCAACACGGGCAACTCGGCGCTGAACGACGGGGCGCCGGTTCCCGAGGCGGCGGCCACCTGTTTGTCGGTGTATGAGTCGAGTCCGCGGAGGTTGAAGGTGACGCTCTGTTTGGGACCGGTCTTGTTGACGGTCCACGTCAGCTGCAATATTATGTCGGCCTTGGCCGTCCTCTTGAGCGCCTCCAGAGGCGTTTCGGCAAGCACGTCGCCCTCCTCTTTGGAGAGTGTGACGGCATCTTCGGCCGCATCGTTACGCACGGAGCGCATGGCAGACTCGAGGTCTTTGAGTGGGAAGCCGCGGTCGGCCATCATCTCGCCGAGCTTGCTTATGACGAGCAACAAATCCGTATCTTCCTGCAACGCACGCTGATAGTCGGGGTATCTCTCCGCCACCCCTTGGTTATCGAAAGTCTTGACATAGCCGTGTTTGGTGCACCACGCGTCGCTGGGCACCACCATCAACGTAGGCTTCTTGGCCTGTCCGAAGCATGTTATCGCCGCTAAGGAGATAACCGCCCCCAATATCAATCTCTTCATATTCATTCCTAATTAAAATCCTGAACCTAACTTCTTTACGATGCCTTGATTTTCCAGCTCACGGCGAAGATTGTCGTAGTTGACCACCACTACTGCGCCCACACGGTAACGCCTCTTGTCTATCTTGGTGACGTCGCGTTCGTTGCCGGTTAGGGTCACGAAACGCATGTAGGCGCCCCCGTCGGCGAAGAAGCTGTCGAAATATCCGGCATGCTCCTGTTCGGCGGCACTGTCCTGCACGAGCGGCCTCTTGCCCGGCACGCTGCCGTTAGAGGGAATCCCCTTGAATATGACACCGTGCACCGCATTCTTCTTGGCCTGCTCGGCAGCCACCACAGGAGCGGCGGAATCGCTCCACACGGCCACCACCACATTGCCCTGCGTGCCTACCGACACCGGAGCTATCTCGTATTTCCACTCCGAGGTCTCTACGTTGGCCTTCTTTGTCTTTTGTTTGTGTTGTTGCGCCGTCGCCGCCACAGGCAACGCCAACATTACCATCAACAATAACTTTTTCATATTCATCTTACACAGATATTTTCCGTTAAAAAATTCCTCTCCGTATGGATTATTTTATCTGACGCAACAGCATGCCGCTGTAAAGCCCCTTTGCAGAGCCGTCGAAGCGCGTCATCTCTATCTCTTGCTCCTTGCCTGCGAGCCTGAGCTCCTCGTCGGCCATGTAGCGGTTGTCCCATATCTGGTTCTTCGAGACCCTCACTTCACCTCTTTTAGTGTAGACTGTCTTGCCCGTGTTCTCGTCATAGCTTCGTTCGAGCACCTCGAACCTGTCGCCGGCTTCGAGACCCTCTTTAAGCCCTATCTTGGCATATATGCCGTCGCCGTCGACTATGAGCGGGGTCTTGGTCTTGAACACGTCGTTGTTCTTGGCCAGCTTGGCTATGGCCGCATCCGACGCGTTGACAGTGGCTATCCGTATAAGCTCCGACTCGGGCTTGTCGGTGAAGATACCAGCCTTGACATTGGCCCACGCCGATTCGCTACCTATATACTGAAGCGAGAACAGCTCCGAACTGTCGTACGCCTCGCGGTTGTCCCATAGCTCGGAATAGAACGCGGAGGCTATCTCGGGGTTCCACCTCAGCTTGAACAGATAGGAGGTGGTCTTGACATAATATCCCGCGCCGAGCGAGGCTTTTATGGCTATGGTGGCCGCGGATGCCCCTATCGACGCATATCCCCCTCCGGCGAGCTGTGCGGCGGTCTGGGCTATGGCGTTTATCTCCGCTACCAGCTCGTCTTTGCTCATGTATCTGTAACGCGACACCACCACGAAGGTGTTGCCTATCAGCTCCTCGCCGGCATCCTCGAGCATGGCCATGCCCCGGGCCGAGCTTTTGGCCGTCTCCACATCCAGCGCCGAGGCGGCATAGAGCCCTCTCTGTTGTACCTTTTTCATGGAGAAGATAGTGTCGCCATCCAAAAACCAGTTGTCTACCAGCTGTTTGGCTATGCCGTTGCCGACAATGTGCATGTTGGCAGCCACGGCGTAATCGTCTTTATCCATGGTGGCATCGCTCCCGGTGATGGTAGGAAGCCCGAGCATACCCTTCATCATGCCTCCGAAAGCACCTTTCTTCTTGGGGGCGGCCACAGATACGGCAGAGGCCGTGGGGTCGGCCTTGGATGCCTCCGCGCACGCGAGCCGGTCGTTGTCGGTGACCCTATAACTTTTCAGGGGGATTATGCGTT
>CAMWRR010000118.1 GCA_947176715.1 uncultured Rikenellaceae bacterium
ACTGGAGGGCGGTTGAGGAGATAACGGAGAACCTGCGTCTTCTCGACCCCTCCGACCCCGTCAAATACGACTTCGCCCTATTCGGTGCCGGTATCAACAAGGTTATCTGACGGCGATGTCCAACAAATATTTCCGGTTCAAACAGTTCATCGTAAGGCAGGAGCGATGCGCCATGAAGGTGGGTACCGACGGCGTATTGCTCGGGGCGTGGACCACCATGCCCGCCGCCGTCAGCCGCATACTCGACATAGGCACCGGCACGGGGCTTATCGCCCTTATGGCCGCCCAACGTGCACCCGCCGCCACCGTGGACGCCGTGGAGATAGAGGAGGAGGCCGCATCACAGGCCGCGGACAACATAGCCGAATCGCCGTGGAGCGACAGGGTGAGGGTACACACCGTGGCCATACAGAAGTTCGAGCCGGAGTACCGTTACGGGGTCATCGTCTCCAACCCTCCCTATTTCAGCCGTTCGCTCAAAAACGAGTCGCTAAAGAAGAGCATAGCCCGCCACAACGACGCTCTGCCCTCATGCGATTTGGCCGCCTCGGTATCTCGCCTGCTCGAAGACGACGGCATATTCGCCGCCATACTGCCATACGAGGAGGCGGCGGTATTGATTGCAGAGGCTGCCGGCCACGGGCTCTACCTGCACCGACGTCTCGACGTGCACGGACGCCGCGGCAAACCGGTAAAGCGTGTGCTCATGGAGTTTCGCCGGCAACCGGCCTTCCGACTCGTGTCGGAGAGGATGCACCTTGAAAACGAGGACAACACCCGAAGCAAGGCATATAGCGAGCTTACGGCGGATTTTTATCTGTAACGGACAGTAACGGCAAGTCTGTCCGGCCTTGATACCCCGGCTATCGGGAACTCGGGCAACGAGACCTTACTCGATTAACCAAACCCGAAAACGAACTTAATAATCCGGAACGAACAATGAAAGGAGTATATACCGTCTTATTGTTGGTGCTGTCCAACATCTTCATGACCTTCGCATGGTACGGACACCTCAAACTGCAACAGGCCAAGGTCATAAGCAACTGGCCGTTGATAGGGGTGATAGCGTTTTCGTGGTGCATAGCCCTGTTGGAGTATTGCGCTCAGGTGCCGGCCAACAGGATAGGGTTCGCAGGTAACGGCGGCCCGTTCAGCCTTATGCAGCTCAAAATATTGCAGGAGGTGATAACCCTTACCGTGTTCGTGCTCTTCTCGCTGACCTTCTTCAGGAACGAGCCGTTGCAGTGGAATCATGGCGTAGCGTGTCTCTGCATGGTATTGGCTGTCTATTTCGTGTTTCTGAAATAGGCCGTGCCGAATCCGGCAAAAGCCGAAAACGATTGTAATAATATTTCGACACCCGAGCGCAATAGGTCTGACTCGATTACACCCGTGTTGTCGAAACACCCGCGCCTGTACGAACTAAAAAAGCCGTCCATATCGCATGAACGGCTATCGGTTAATATCTGATGTCAGGTAAAATATGTCGCGAAATCCGGACCGGGCAAAGCGAGGGATGTCAAACACATGCCTCTTGTCCGGTCCGAAATGCAACCCTTTCCGCTTGGCGTGCCGGTAGAGCGTAGGCGTTGCCGGTAGCGTAAGTGCGTGCCGGAATGCAGGACGGGCCGGGATGGCCGCACTTCGCGCGGAGGACATTGACCTGCCGGAGGGCAACTGTTTGTCGGACAGGTCGAACGTCGGGACTACTCCTTTCCAATCTCTATTATCTCCCTCTTGTCGGCAAAGTTATTGTCGGCAGAGGCGTTGTCCTTCTCCTTGTGGCGGATAATCGAGTACATGCCGTCGTCGGACCGGCCGTAGGCTAAGTTGTTCTGACGGAGGTAGCCGTCTATCATGATCTGCCCCCCCTCGGGAGCGCCTATGCGTAGTCTGGCTTTCTGACCGCGGAAACTTCCGGGCATGGTGTAGTACTGGCCGTAGTCGACGAATACCGTATCGCCGCGTTGGAATATCTTCAACCCGATCTGATCGGCCAGTTTAGAGGCCTCCATATCGTTACGTCCGTACGACCTGAGCTTTATCTTGAGGCTGTAATCGTTGTCGTCGGACACATAGCCGTTAATACCGGTGAAGACGGGAAGCCCATCGCCGTCGGAATATTCGTACGACACATCGGGGTCTACGATGGAGCGTACGTATAACGTGTCTCCCGAGGGTTGCGCCAGCGAGAATGTCTTCTCCACATCGGAACGGTGTATGTAACGCATCCTCTCCTTGATGCCGAATATGCCGAGAAGAACCCAGCACACCACCCATATAGCTATCAACGGCACCACTATGTATGAACGCATGGCCTTGGTCGTCAGTATGCTGATGAACATATAGAGCAACAGCCCCATCGGTGCCAACGCCGATATTATGGAGATGATGCCCAGCAGATATACCGGAGCGTCTACGAATACCGAGAGCGTGTCGTGGAAGTAGATCAATGAGCCGAAACCGCCGGCCAATACGGCTATCATACCTATTGCCAGCCCTATGCTTATGATTATGACGGGGACATATACTATGAACAGTATTATCTTGCCCAGTATGTATATGCCGCGTGTTATGGCGGTGTTGTCGGCCTCCGTTCCCGCACCGGTGTTCTGACCTCTGCGGAACGACCTCCTGACGGTGACGGGGGTGACGGGCTGTCCCTCCAGTTCGAGCTTCTGACGCGGGGTTGCGGCTACCGGCACGAGTATCCATGTCATGATGTAGAGCAATATGGAGAAGAAGAAGGCCCCCGAGAAGAATCCCCAGTAACGGCAAAAGAACAGCATCACCAACATCATGACTGCAAACGAAAGGCGCAATACGCTCGGGTCGACATTGAAGTAAAGCCCCAGACCGCTGAATACGCCTCCCATACGCGCCCCCTCCTTGCTGCGGTAGAAGCGTTTGGGTATATCGCCTATCTTGTCGGTGCGGTAAGAGGTGTAATCTTTCGTCCGCTCGTCCGTACGGTTGTCCGACAGCGGTATCTGGTCTATGCCGCCGAGCTGCTCTATCACCCACTGGGCGCACTCGCGGTCGACTGGCATATCCACACTGCTCTGACGCGACAGTATCAGCTCCGAGGCCCGGGCCTCTATGTCGTCGGCAATCTCCTTGCCCTCGTCGCCCTCTACGCTGCAGGCGTTACGTAGCCTGTCGAAGTAATCTTTCAATATTTCGTACGCATCGTACTCGGCCTTGAATGCTATGCCGTTTATGCTTATGTCGATAGTCTCTCTCATGACTCGTTGTTTATGCGGTTTATATAAAAGTCTGTCAATACTCCGTTTTCAAGGGGGTCTTGTCTTTCCAAGGGTCGGAGTCGGTGGGTTGGAACTGACTGTCTACGGCCCTTATGTTGTTTATCTGCTCCACCAGCTCGTTCCATGCGGCATCGAGCTGTGCGAGTATGCGGCGTCCGTGTTCGGTGATGCGGTAATACTTGCGGGGGGGGCCCTGCGGCGACTCCTCCCAGCGGTATTCGAGCAATCCGCCGTTCTTCTGTCGTGTAAGCAGCGGATAGAGAGTGCCCTCCACCACTATCATCTGACTCTGCCTCAGCTCGGCTATTATCTCCGAGGCGTAAGCATCGGTGCGGGACAATATCGAAAGTATGCAGTATTCGAGTATCCCCTTGCGCATCTGCGCCTTGATGTTGTCGGAAAAATTATTCTGTGTTGTCATAAATAGCTCCTTTTATAAGCTGTCGGTTTTTGTTGATGAACTGTTCCCGTAAGCTGTGCGGTTGATAAAACTTATATTATCTGTCTGGCATCCATCTCTTCGAGTATCCTGAAATCGGAGGGGGTAACAGGCCTGGGCATCACTATCCACAATATGAGATAGGCCAAGAAACCCGTGCCGAAACAGAACATCAGTATAAGCGCGAAGACTCTCATTATAACGGCACCTACACCGAAGTACAGCCCCAGACCGCTACATACGCCGCCCAGTATCTTGTGGCGTGTGTCTCTCATCAATTTCTTCCCCTTGTAGCTCTTGCCGAAATTGGGGTCGCCGAATATACGGGGATCGCCTATGGTGGCCTTGATGCGATCCACCATGGATAATGTAACCACCCGGAGACCTCCGGCGCCCCATTCGCGCAAAAGCTCGTTTATCCTCGACTCTATATCGTCTATTATGTCCGATACGCCGTCCTGGCCCGACAGCCTTTCGGCAATGTCGTCGATATAGGCGGTTAGCTCCCGGTAGGCATCCTCCTCTAACGTGAATGCCGTGCCGGAGATGTTGGCTGTCATGGTTCTTTTCATAGATATGTCGTTTGAAGATTCGTATTACTATTATGTCACAAATATAAAAATAAAATGAATATTGTGCAACACAAAGTACTGTTTTTTGATTGTTTTTTGCGATATCGGTTAATGGAGTGCCTTTTTTGAGGATGGGGATTGTGTTTTGAATCCGGCTTTTGATGTATGATAAAGCACAATGTAACAGGGTGTTACAACAGGTGTAGCCCGAGGATGCGTGGAGCATGATATCTTTTTTCTGTGTTTGGCGAGGATGTCGGATATTTTGCGGTCCGAAGCGAGGGGCGTTCAATATGAAATCCGATTTCTCTACCTGTGCTGTTACATGCAGGCCTCGGCAATATGATGCAGGGTATCTCCAACTTCATGCCGCGACTAATACCTTTAAGGTTATAGCCCCCGGGACGCCATCCGGAGGGTTGATACGCATATCATCAGGTTAAAAGACATGCCTTGTTACCGGGCAAGGCACATGAAAAGTAACCTGAAAAAGCGGCTTTGCTTAACGATGTAATACTTCATTACGAAGAAAGGCCGACGCAATCTTTTTACGGACTGGTCGGCCTTTGGCTGTTACGACGACATAAGCGTCAGAATATGAATCGTGAGCTGATCTCTTTGTAGTTGTACACTCGTTCGATGACATCGGCGAATATGTCGGCCACGGAGAGCACTTTGAATTTAGAGATGTCCTCACCCTCTTTGAGGGGTATGGTGTCGGTTATTATCACCTCCTGCAGTGCCGACTGGTTGATACGGTCGTATGCCGGGCCGGATAGTATGGGATGGGTCACCGCCGCGCGTACGCTTTTGGCGCCTTTCTCCATCATCATGTCGGCGGCTTTGGTTATAGTGCCTGCCGTATCTATCATGTCGTCGAGGATGATGACGTTCTTGTCCTTGACATCGCCTATCACCGTCATGGAGCCTACCACATTGGCTTTCTCGCGCTGTTTGTGGCACACCACCATGGGGGCGTCGAGATATTTGCTGTATGCGTTAGCCCTCTTAGCGCCGCCCATGTCGGGGGCCGCTATGGCGAGATTCTCTATATTGAGGCTCTTGATATAGGGCACGAATATACCGCTGGCGTAGAGGTGGTCTACCGGTATGTCGAAGAACCCCTGTATCTGGTCTGCATGCAGGTCCATGGTCATTATGCGCTCCACACCCGCCGCTTTGAGCATGTTGGCTACCATCTTGGCCCCTATCGACACGCGAGGACGGTCTTTGCGGTCCTGACGGGCCCAACCGAAATAGGGCATCACGGCAACTACACGATGGGCCGACGCACGTTTGGCCGCATCTATCATGAGCAGAAGCTCGAAAAGATTGTCTACGGGAGGAAATGTCGACTGGATGAGAAAGACTGTGCATCCGCGTATGCTCTCGTCGAAAGCGGGCTGAAATTCACCGTCGCTGAAATCCAAAACGGTCGACTTGCCGATCTCTGCGCCATAGGCTTTGGCGATATTCTCCGCGAGATAGCGTGAGGCGCGTCCCGAGAAAAACTTGATAGTGTGCATTTTAGTTATAGTTTGGTTGGTCCCGCTCTCCGACAGCCCTTATTGGCAAAAGCCCGATGTCGCACGACACG
>CAMWRR010000119.1 GCA_947176715.1 uncultured Rikenellaceae bacterium
GCTATAGCCCCCGCCACCGTCCGAGCGCCAGCGAGGAAAATCAAACACACTCAGCGCCCCGAGCGCCAGCGAGGCCAACAAAACCCCTCCCCGTCCAAACCACAACATCAGTTACTTACTCCCTCTACCCGCCCATTCCGCGCAAAAAAATCACACAAAACCTTTGCAATAACAAATTATACCCTTAACTTTGCCCCTGTTTTAGAAATGAAACGAGCACCGAAATGTGCTAATTTCCGGGCGAAGCGACAATTTCATGAAATTTTTCTTGGAATTAAAAAACATAAGTTTTAACTTTGCCCCGTATTCTCGAAAGCAAATCCGAGAAAGAGGGATAAGCGGGAGAGAATACATTTTATAACACATAGCCGTGATTCAGGTTATATAGGGTAATTGAATCGAGTATAAGGAGGGTTGAGACTTGCCGTTCAAATTCGGTAGATAGTCTGTTGCGATCTATTTTCCTATGCCAGCACCGCTGACTCTGCGGGCGACATCTTCCCGAACCTCATTACATTCGATGTTACCTTTAGGACTGAAACAAGTAAGGGTAATGTTTGGAGGAGTAAATAAAATAGTTTTGTCCGTACTGCTGATTGCAGTCGCCGTTGCTTTCGGCAAGGAGGCGTCGGCGCAGTATCGCAGGGCAAGGACGGAGGTGATAGAGGACGTTGTAATGCGCGACTCCACTAGTGTCAATTCCTATTATAGAGAGGGTACGGCATTCATCCAGTTCCCCGTAGGCAAATCCATCATCGATCCCGACCACGCGAACAACCGCTCGGAGCTTTCTAAAATACGCGGTAACCTTGATCTCATCCGCGATCAGGAGGCGGTCGAAATAACGAAAGTCATCATCACCGGCTACGGCTCTCCGGAGGGTCGGTACGAGCTCAACGAGCGTCTCTCCGTCGAACGTGCCAAGGCCATGATCGACTATATGAGACATGCCTACAGCGAATATTTCACGCCATACACCGAGTTCGAGATCAGTTCCATGCCCGAAGACTGGGACGGTCTGGCAGATCTTGTCAACGACGATGAATACCTCACCGAAACGGAGAAAGACAAGATATTCGAGATAATCGACTTCAATGACGACATAGACGGTCGCGATGCCGAGTTGGGCCGCATAAACGACGGTAAAACATACCGTTACATGCTCGACAATCTCTATCCGAAACTCCGTCGCGTCTATTGGCGTATCGACTTCCGTGTGGATGAGACCATCCTGCACCAGATATCGGATACCATACAGACAGTCATAGAGATACCGGGTGACACCGTGGGTTACAACAGCTATTACGGAGGACGGTTCGAGCCTGCTCCGGTCAAAGAGCCGGTTGTCCCTTACATGCCGTCGGTAGCAATCAAAACCAACCTGTTGTATTGGGCGGCTCTCACCCCCAACCTTGCCTTGGAGTTCTACATTGGAGACAAACATTCTATCGGCATAGAGGGAGCGTATAGCAGTTGGGTGCTCAACAACGCCAAACACGACTGGAAATATGCGGCTACCATGGCCGCATTGGAATACCGCTACTGGTTCGATTCGTCGAGCGGCGGACACTTCGTCGGCTTCAACGGCGGATGGGGCAAATACAACTTCCGCTTCAACGACCCCCAAATCCCCGGCACGGGCGACCAGGGTCAGGTCTACGGAGGCGGTCTGCTATACGGCTATTCGTTGCCTATAAAGAGGTTCTTCAACATAGAGTTCGCAATAGCGGTCGGCTATGCGTTGGTTGAAGACGACGAATATATAAATTATCGAAACTCGTCGGGAGAGAGGCTTTTCTACCACAACAGGACACGTAGAACCAACTACGTAGGTCCCACCAAAGGATCGATAAGTTTGGTGTACAAGTTCTGACGAACGACGACGGCTGACCCCAAAGCGGAGATGCCGACATAAAAAACGGCTCGGGCCGGTCTCCCCTAAAGGGTACTGGCGAGTCGGGGTCCACCTGCGACTGAGGGGTCATAAATAGGATGGACTGATTAGAGAACAGATACGATAAGCGGGCGAGGGTAACCCGTTTGTCGGAGAGAATAAGATATGAACCCGTTTTAGGAGGTATCGGGAAGTGTCCGTGAGTTATCCCCCGAAAGGAGGAAAGGACATGTACCGAGGTAATTTCCGCGAGGTTTTAGACCTCAGAGAGTTACGGAATATTATGAATATTAAGTCTACATACGTTTTACTCGTGGCGCTTTTGGCATTAAGTTGCGAAAAGATACCCGACACGTTCGCAGAGAGGGAAAATTCCGTGAATATAAACACTTCATGGGATATGATAACACAAGAGCCTCTTCCCAAGAAATGTGTCGTAGTATTTCGTGACAGTGCGGGTAACTATGTCAAGTCTCACGAGATATACTCGCCCAAAGACACGGACACGCTTCGCGACGGAGTCTATACCTCGTATAGCTACTACGTGAAAGACGGCGTATTCAACATCGAGAACATCGAGAATTTCAAGGAGACCCAATTCGTTGTGGAGGCTGACCAAAACGGTATAATCCCCACACAAAGCGAGTTGTACGTATCCAATCCTTACAACTTCGACATATTGTTTTTCCGCCCGAGCGGCACTGTCAATCAGACGATGCGTGCCGAATTCACGGTGGTGGAGACGGAGGTTATATTCGTAAGCGGAAGCAATACATCCGGACTGAATGCCTGCGATGTCACGCTCAACAACGTATTCAACACCTACGATATGTACACGCGTTCCGTTGTGAAAGACGCGCTTAAAACCGCCAAAGCGAGCCTTACGCGGACGGAAAACGACAAATTCTTCGGACGGGCCTACTATTTAGGCTTCGACCCCACCAACGGCAACACCCTTACCATAGACCTCAAAACCACCGGCGGGGCCACCGGAACGGTAAGAACCGACATGGCGAACAAGTTATCGACATATACTCAAAAAATCAAACTGAAATTATATTTATACTGCAATACATCTTCTGTAACTAACGGGAGATTCCCCGTAGAGATACAGAAAGTCGACATCGAAGATGCCGAAACAATTATAGTAGAATAGAAGGGTAAAAACGGAGGATATATTCCTTAAATAAAAAAACTTTAACAACCTTAATTTTTTTAAATCATGAAAAAAATTTCAATTCTCGCAGTAGCGGCATTGGCAATGTTCAGCTGCTCAAAGAATGTGAATGTCAATCCGGATGTCCCCGCGACTGGCAATCAGGTAGCTTTCACTGGCATGATATCTAACATGAACAGAGGTAGCTACACAGCGATGGACGACAAAGCAAACACTGTCGTTGCCATCGATGGCGATAAGTTTGGCGTATTTATGTCAGACCAAAGCAACAATGTTGTCGTTGCCAATGCAGAGTTCACTTTTGAGGACAACATGATGAAAGCTGACTACTCAACAACTCCGGCTAACGGTCTTACTTGGCAGACACTTGTTGATGCAAGCAACACGACTCCCAAATTGAACTTCTACTCTTACTATCCTTACGACTCTAACGTTACCGATGGTAAAAATATCTCTATAGAGATTCCCTCTACCCAGACTATGGGTGAGAAAGATGCTGAAGGAAACTACACAACTCAGAGAACTGTAACTGCTAACGACTTCCTCTACTCAGAGAACGTTTCTACAGCAAAAGATCCCAACCAGACTATAATGTTCGATAAGAACAGCGTTCCTACCAGCAGAACCGTGAACTTCCACTATAAACACGCGTTGGCATTCGTTGAGTTCAATATCGTAAAGAACCAGGCTATTGCGGACAACATTTGGTTCGACGGTCTTACTCTTGACGGTACGAAGATATACAACACCGCTAAATTCGACCTTAAAGAATCGAAACTTACCGTAACCAAAACAGCCAAAGCCTTGACTATAGCTCCCGATGACAATATCTTGGGTCAGGATACTTGCAAACTCATCACTGAGACAGACAAAGCGAACTCTAAGGTAATTTATCAGATGCTCGTTATGCCTATGGATGCAACTACACTTCTTGCTGATTCTAAAATCGCTCTCGAGTGCAAGAAAAATACTGATGACGACTACTCTGGTGCAACTGAATTGAAAGTAGGTCAGTCATTCCCCGTAGGCACTAAATGGGAAGCCGGCAAACGTTACAAATACAACCTTATCGTATCTGAGAACACCGTGCGTATAGTTCTCCTTTCTATCGACGATTGGGAAGAACAGGCACCGGAAGATCTGCCTGCAACTCCGATTGCATAACTTTCTTAATCAATACAAAAGTGCTGCGCAAAAACAGCGCAGCACTTTTTAAAAATTTTCCGGACAAGGAAATAAGTTTGCTTTGAAGCAGACGTTTTCTAACCTATGCAACAGAAACTTCCCGTTGCAAGCGGTTTACAGAGAACTTTCAACGAACTTAAAACACAACACCGTGAAACGACTTTTGTTACATACATTATTAACCGCTTTTTTGTTCACTTCTTGCACAAAATCGACAGAGAACGTGCCGCAAAGGGGTGAAGAAAACAGCAGTGTTACTTTCGCGATTAGTGTTGCTGACATGACGCAGAGCGAGATACGCGGCACATACGCCGACGACAACAATCTCACCGAGCCGGACAGCAAGATCAAATCGTTGAGAATAATGATGTTCGACTTCAACAGCGGTGAACTTGACTTAGATTACACACTCGATTATATAGAGGGACAGACCGAAGTTACGCGTCAGCTTCCTTACAGAGGTCTCACCACAACCACTTCGCTCAAGAAGCACATAGTGGCGTTGGCCAACGTTAAAGGCGAAAGCTCGAGCGTATCTATAGACTTCCCCGCAGAGGGCATACACACCTACGACGATATCAAGAAGATAAAGATAACCATGAAAGGCGCTATCGACAAGAATCAGCTCCTTCCCATGGCCGCTCAGGACGACCCCACCAAAGGGATAGAGATAACGATGGGCTCGAACGACATATCGCTGACACTCGAAAGGGTTGTATCTCGCTTCGGTTTCACCAACGTAACGCCTCCGGGCGAAGATGCGGTCACAGGCGACCCAATCCCCTCTAAAGAGATATTCACCGCCACCAGAATAGAACTCAGCAACTATACCACATCATACTATCTGTTCGACAGCAATGCCGCTCCCACGCTCTCTGCCTCGGCAATGGAGGTGGTGTTGGGCGAGAGCGAGAACACGGTATTCTACATGTTGCCTACTCTCCGCAACGACGAACCGGATAAAGGTCTCGCCGTAACGGTACACGGCAAGGCATCGGGTGCGACCGTCGAAAATGTCAACCACAAATTCGAGATAGCACAACAACCGCTCGGCAAGTTCAACGGCTCGATAGTACGCAACTGCGCCTACGCAATGTATGTGGAATACACCCGCGACATAATATTCGATGGTAAACCGATAGAACCGGATGACGACTCGGAGACCGGTACATATACGGCCTCTTACACACTCTCTCATCCGTAAAAGAGTGCATCACGTCTCGGTACATTCGACGAAAGGAACACAAGGCAATTGAAAGAATATATTTTATCAACTATCTACAAACCTTATATCACCTATACAATATTCTATCTAATAACTAAGGTCCGACACACGGCGTCGGGCCTTTTTTGTTTTTGGGAGAGATAGGGAGGGGTATATTGGGTCCGGGAAAACTTATATATGTCGCGAGATGCTGTCCTCGCTGGCGCTCGGACAGGATAGCGGCCAGAACATCAGTGAAGACGCTAAAAGATATTCTTTTGCTCGGTAAGAGGGTCAGTGAGGGCCATAGGCACTTTCCGCTTTACCCAATCCGTGCGTCAGCGAGGACGTCAGACACATTCCGCTTGACCCGGTCCGAGGAACG
>CAMWRR010000120.1 GCA_947176715.1 uncultured Rikenellaceae bacterium
TCACTCTGGGGGGGGGGAAACGCTGGTGCTCCCTCATGCCCTCGGGGATGGGCACGCCGCATATCTGACGCGCTCCGGCCTTGTAGTCGCGCCATGAACTGCCCGTCAGGTAGGCGCGCACTATCATCTCCACGGGGAACGATTCGCAACGATGGCCCACGGTGACCATAGGGTCGGGCGAAGCTATCTTCCAGTTGGGACATATATCGCTCGTGGCATCGAGGAACTTTGAGGCTATCTGGTTGAGAACCTGTCCCTTGAACGGTATGCCCTTGGGCAACACCACGTCGAACGCCGATATGCGGTCGGTGGCTACCATGACCAAAAGACGGTCGTCGATATTGTAGACGTCGCGCACCTTGCCGTGATAGAGCGACTTCTGCCCGTCGAAATGAAAATCAGTGTTAATCAATGCCTTTTCCATGACTATTTTTCGTTTTTATGTTTCCTGATATTGTCGTGCGCCTCCGTCTTGTCGCCGAAAGCGGCCACTATCTTGCCTACCAACGCGTGACGCACTATGTCGCGCCCGGTCATCTCTATGTGGGTTATCCCCTTGATGCCCGAGAGTATGTCTATTGTGCGCATCAGTCCCGAATCCTCCTTGAAAGGCAGGTCTATCTGCGTGGCGTCGCCGGTGACGATGAACTTGGCCGAGCTGCCCATGCGCGTGAGGAACATCTTGAGCTGCGACACGGTGGTGTTCTGAGCCTCGTCGAGTATCACGAAAGCGTTGTCGAG
Organism: uncultured Rikenellaceae bacterium; assembly: GCA_947176715.1. Classification (GTDB taxonomy): domain Bacteria; phylum Bacteroidota; class Bacteroidia; order Bacteroidales; family Rikenellaceae; genus CASDZP01. Next base: position 742 of record CAMWRR010000120.1, read on the forward strand.
GGTACGGCCGCGCATGAAAGCCAGAGGCGCTATCTGCACTATCCCCTCCTCTATGAGCTGTGTGAGCTTCTTCTGAGGAATCATGTCGTGGAGCGCGTCGTAGAGCGGTTGCAGATAGGGGTCGAGCTTCTCTTTCATGTCGCCGGGCAGAAAGCCGAGCTTCTCTCCGGCCTCCACCGCCGGACGGGTCAGTATAATCTTCTTTACCTCCCTGTTCTTGAGCGCCTTGACGGCCAACGCTATGGCGGTGTATGTCTTGCCGCTACCGGCAGGCCCCGTCACGAAGATGAGGTCCGACGAGGCGTAGGCCTTGACCAGCCGACGCTGACCCGGAGTGCGCGCCCTCACCACATGGCCGAGGTTGCCGTAGAGTATCACATCCTTGTCGCTCTCGGTGGACGGTTCGCCGTCGCCAGACGAGGCTCCGCGTACTATGGCGGTCGGCTCCACCGTATCGAACACCTGGTCTATCACATCCGGCGATATGTGGCCGTAGCGGTCGTAGTAGCTCTCTAACTCGGCGAACATACGCTCGAAGCGCGCTATCTGCCTGTCGTCGCCGGCAAGCGAGAGCATGTCGCCGCGAAGGGTTATCTTCAGAAGCGGAAACTTGCCACGCAAACGGTCTATGACGTCGCCCCGCGTACCGGTAAGCTCGCGCGAGGTGAGATGCGACAGCTCTATCTTCTTGGATAACATCGCCTCTATTTCACTTTGATGGTCTGACCGGCGCGTAGCTTGCGCGGGTCGCTTATGCCGTTCCACTGCATGAGCTGTTTGACGGTGACGTGATATTTGGCCGCTATGGAGCCGAGATTGTCGCCGTTTTTCACTTTATATGTGGTGCCGGTAGGTGCCGACGAGCCTTTGGTGGGAGCCTTGGCGTTCTTTTCGTCGATATTGAGTGCCGAAAGGTCGGTGCCTATGTATTTCTGAAGATAAAGCGTGTCTTTGCCGTATATCTCCTGCTCCTTCTCTATGAACGACGATATGTCCTTTACCGGCAATACCAACGTGTAGGTCTTCTCCTTTGCGGGGATTATGTCCATCTTGTATTGCGGGTTAAGGTCGCGTATCACCTCTATGGGTATGTTCACCGTGGAGCTTATCTGACCGAAATGGAGCATTCTGTTGACGTGCAGGGTGTCCGTCACGATAGGGTGGGGCGGAGCGACCGGCTCTATGCCGTGGGCCTTGTGGAAGGTGTAGGCGTAGGTCATGCCTATGAACGAGGGGATATAGCCTCGCGTCTCTTTGGGCAGATACTCGTATATGTCCCAGTAGGTCTTGGCGCCGGGCACCCTCTTGATGGCCTTGTTGACATTGCCCGGGCCGCAGTTGTATGCCGCTATCACAAGGGTCCAGTCGCCGTAGAGCCTGTAATAGTCTTTCAGAAGACGGCACGCCGCCTGTGTCGACTTGACGGGGTCGTAGCGTTCGTCCACGAATGTGTTGCTCTCCAAGCCGTACGACTTGCCCGTACGTAACATGAACTGCCACATGCCGGCGGCACCGGCGCGGGAGTGTATGGTGGGGTTGAGCACCGACTCTATGATAGGCATTATCTTTAGCTCTTCGGGAAGACCGCCCTTGTCGAGCTCCTCCTCGAAGATAGGCATGTAGTATTGCGCAAGCCCCAGTATGCGTGACATCATAGAGCGGTACTTGATGGTGTAACGCATGATGTATTGCTTCACGATGGGGTTATAGGGAAGCTGCACCGCCGTCACCAGCATGTCGAGGCGAGCCTTGTATATGGAGTCGGGCAGGGCCTCTTTGGGGTTGTAGTTCTCCGAGAGGTCTATGTCGATGAAGTCGCTGGCGAACTTGTCGTACGACTCCTCGATGTTGTTCTTGTACCACACCGACAGCAGACTGTCGTAGGTCTCCGCCTCGGCCATGGTCAGTACGCCGTAGTCGTCGTCGGTGTCGTACGGCTCCAACATGCGGTCGAGCGATTCGGGCGCCCGTTTGGCCGTTGCGGCCTCTCCTGCCATTAAGAACGCCGCCGAGAGCGACAATATGCAAAGTATCTTTTTCATATATCCCTATATATATTGCAATCGTTAAAAGTTCAGCTTCATGGACATACCCATGCCGTTAGTGCCGCTACGGGCCGTCGTAACCGGCGCATCCATCATCACCGGCTCGACCCTCACGGACAGATTGTCGCTTATGTCGTAACGCCGCAGATAGGCCTCCACATGGGCGTCTATTATGTTGAGCAGATAAAATCCGCTTATCATTATGATGCCCAAGTCGCGGTAACGCCTGTAGGAGTCGCGCGTGTTCTGCAGAAACGACGCCTCGTATCGCCCCTGAAACTCGTCCACGGTGTTGGGGTCGCCGTCGGTAAGGGCGTTGTAGGCATTCTTAAAGCGTTGGTAGCCACGGTTGTTGTAGTCGATTATATACCCGAAAGCGGCCATACCGCCCCACACTATCGGCAGTTTCCAGTAGCTCTTGTTGTATATCTGGCCGGCACCCGGGAATATGGCCGACAGCACCGTGGCCTTGCGCGTATTGTGTACCGCCCCCTTGTAGTTGAGAGCCGCGTCGCCCACGAAGTAGAGATACGATACGGCGGCACCGGCTATGCAGAGCGTGCGCTCCGTCTTGTATTTGTTGGCCTTGCGGTGCAGAGCGTCTCTCTGCTCTAAGGGTAACTTGTTGTAAACGGCGTCGTTATATCTGTTGTTGTATGTGCGGTATTGCTTGCCCAGAAGCGCGGCCCCCGTGGCGAAGCCCCCCACCGTGCCGTAGAGTACGGGTATCTTCCACGCCTGACGGTTATAGAGCTGTCCGAACCCGGGCAGAACGAACGACACCGCCGACACCGTCGAGAACGACAGGCTGTCCTTGAATATGCGCGACCGATCCTTGGCCGCCTGAGACTCTACGTGTATCTCAGGCTTTACCTTTTTGCTCTTTGCCGAGTCTTGCATGGCGCGATACATCTCGTCGAGCAATCTCTCGCTGCTCAATGTCAGCACGCCTCCCCTTACCGTGGCGGTATCGGGCTCCGTGAATAGCTCCCGGCGCAGGGTGTCTACGGCCGTGGTATCCATATTCATCCCCTCAGCCTCGACAGCGACGGCGGTAACCGTGTCGACAGCTATCGTATCTGCGGCGACGGTTGAAATCTCAGACCTCTCCGCGCGCTCGGCGACCGTCGGAGAGGTTACGGCCAGACACACACCGGGCAATATCGCCGCCGCAACAGAGAGCGATGCCGAAAGTAACAGCTTGCGATATGACCGGTTAAGAATCACTAACTTATAGTCTCGAATTTGGAGAGCATCTCCTCTATGTCGGAGTCGCTCTTGAAACCTATGACGATAGATCCCTCGCCGGAGGGACGCTTCTTGATACTTATATTCTCGTTGAAGAAACGTTCCAGATGTTCCACAAGGCGGGTGTAGCTCTCGGGGAACTCCTCCTCCACGACAGGTTTGGCGCTCTTGCGGTCTTCGCCCAACGACTTGACCAGCTCTTCGGTCTGCCGCACCGACAGCGCGTTCTTGACCACGCGTCGTAGCAACGACAGCTGCTTGGCTCTTGAATCGACGGCAAGCAACGCGCGTGCATGGCCCATCGTTATTATGTCGTTTTGCAGGGCGGCCTGCAACTCGGCGGGCAGCTTGAGCAGACGCACATAGTTGGCCACCGTGGAGCGCTTCTTGCCCACCCTGTCGGCCAACGCCTCCTGCGTTATGCTGCACTCCTCCATAAGACGCTGAAATGTGAAAGCTATCTCCAAGGCGTTGAGGTCCTGACGCTGTATGTTCTCCACCAAGGCCATCTCGAGCATGGTGTTGTCGTCAACCTTGCGCACATACACGGGCACTGTCTCCAGACCGGCCATCTGAGAGGCACGGTAGCGTCGTTCGCCCGATATGATGGTGTAGCTTTCGTCGCTCTCCTTACGTACCGTAAGCGGCTGTATAAGACCGAGCGTGCGGATAGACCCGGCCAGCTCGGCGAGGCTCTCCTCGTCGAAATCCTGACGCGGTTGAGTGGGGTTGGGCTTTATGTAGGCCAACTTTATCTCTTCTACGCCCCCTTTGAAGACGGGCTTGTTTTTGTCGCCGTCGAAATCCTTTATGTCGAGGATGGCGCCCAAGCCGCGACCTAATCCTTTGGGTTTGCTTTTAGTACTCATCTATATTTTATATGCCGTTATTTTCTATCACTTCGCGCGCGAGATTCAGGTAAGCGACGCTCCCTTTAGACGAGGCGTCGTAGAGCAGTGCCGGTTTGCCGTAGCTGGGGGCCTCGCTGAGCCTTACGTTACGGGTGATTATGGTGTCGAAGACCATCTTGCCGAAATGGGTGCGTACCTCGTCTACCACTTGGTTGGACAGATTGATGCGTCCGTCGTACATGGTGAGCAGGAAACCCTCTATGGTGAGGCGCGGATTGAGCCTCTCCTGTATCATGTTTATGGTTTTCAACAGCTTGCTTATGCCCTCCAAGGCGAAATATTCGCACTGCACGGGTATTATAACGCTGTCGGCGGCCGTAAGCGCGTTTATCGTTATCATACCCAGCGAGGGGGAGCAGTCTATCAGTATATAGTCGTAATCGCCGCGCAGCTTCTCAATTATGTCACTCATCCTCTTCTGAGACGATGGCATATTAAGCAGTTCGGCCTCGGCACCGGCCAGATCCATACTAGATGGAAGGAGCCACAGTGAGGCTATGTCGTCGCTGCGACGGATGACGGTGTGCGGGTCGAGACCGTTTATGAGCACCTCGTAGATGCCGTCGCCGTTTATGTCGAACCCGAGACCGGATGTGGCGTTGGCCTGAGGGTCGGAGTCGATGAGGAGCACCCGCTTCTCCAGCACGGCTAACGAAGCCGCGAGGTTTATTGCAGTAGTGGTCTTGCCGACACCGCCTTTCTGGTTGGCCAAAGCTATTATTTTACCCATAATGACATATAATTTCTAAATTGCAAAATTAATCAAATCTTTTAAAAAAGAGCAAAAATCGTGATTAACGTTCGCCTCGATGCGGACGTTTTCCCGCCTCGGAGCAGTCTATCGGT
>CAMWRR010000121.1 GCA_947176715.1 uncultured Rikenellaceae bacterium
AGCGAATCTTCCTATCCAAGTGGAACGATGGTGGCAGCCTTTCCCTCCTTATTCCATCCGTGTGTCAGTAAGACTATTAAATGTACTTATTGTTGTCCGTCAAAACTTATGTAGGCTACAAATGTGCTTCGAGCGTAGCGAGGCCATCAAATACAATTCCGCTTTATTCGGTCCGAGGTACGAGGACCGTAGGCCTTTCCTTTTGGCGGACCCCGAAGTGTAACGAAGGGGCCGAGCGGGCCGGAGCCTCCCCCCGTCGGAGGCCCGCAAGTGAGAGTACCGGAGTTATAAGCGTTATTCGCAAAAAGCACCCAACCGCATCTATTCTACTTCACGCGAGGCGCGGCCCCCGCAGGCTCCGTTCCCTGTGACGCTTGGGGAAGCACTGAAAAAGCATGTGGCATACTTTATTACAGTATATCAGCCAGAGGCACGAGAGCAGTCAGGCACATTCCGTTTTTTCTGTTCGAGCGAATCTTCCTATCCGAGTGGAACGATGGTGTGGTGGCCTTTCCCTCCTTATCCCGTCTGTGTGTTTGCTAGAATATTAAATGATTGCTATTCGGCAAAACTTATATCCCGTTGTAAGGGTGTAGCCAAAGTGGAGCGAGGACACGCAAATTACATGTCCACATGAATAATTAGCCGTAATGGATTTTTTGTTACGCGAGATAAGCCTTGTGCGACCATTGCTACCTCCGATAATGAAACACAATCGTTCCCCTTAGTATCGGAAATAGAATACCTCGAATAGTCCCGATAGAGAAAATGGCAAAAATAGAATAGCTTGTCTATTCGATATCTTTTGTCTCGGTATCGTGTTTGAGGCTACCTGAGAATATGTCCTTTAGCAACACTATTCCCGCGGCTACTATGAAGCTCAGAAATGTTATGGCTAATGTTATGAGTGTCTTTTTAGGCGATGTTGCTCTTAACGGCACCTTTGACGGTTCTATAATTGTTGCTATGGGTGTGTTTTCCTGCAATTTGAATCGCAGTAGGGCCACCTGTTGCGCTGCCTGTCTGTATATGTCGTATTTAAGGTCGCGTTCGTTTTTCAGTCTTTCTATGCGGCTTTTGAGTCCTTCGGACAGTATGTTTCGGTTTCTGTCCATAGCTAAGCTCAGTTCATCTTCGGCCATGTTATATTCGGCCTGAGCGTCTTCGTATAGTTTTATGTTGTAGTCGAGATCTTGTTTTACCTTACCTGTCTTGTATTCGGCCATGTATCGTTGTAGTTTGACCAGCAACGAGTCGGCCACTACCGCCGACACGAGCGGATCCTGCATCTCGGCCGTGAGTGTGTATAGTCCGGAGGTCTTGTCTTTGGTGGCTGAAAGTCTGTGTGCCAACGAAAATACGAATGCCTCCTGCTTGGGGGTTATGTTGAACAGATCGACCGTGTCTTTGTCAGAGGTTTCGGTATTGCCCTTTATGAGCTTTATTATCGCTCCCGGAACTCTCAGTATATGGTTCCACCATGCTGTTTTCTGCTCTTCCCCTAGATACTCGGAGAGGGTGTATGTCTGCGGTTCCTCGTCCGAGGTGGTGACAGGCATGCCGTAAAACTCCATCAGAAACGGCGTGCTCTCTATTATCTGGGGATATATGTCTTCGGTGATACCCATGTCGCCCGAACCGCCTATGTTGATACCTGCCAGTGAGGCCAACCCCGCCATGCCTCCCATGTTGTTTTTGGCGTCGGAAGTCTCGGGAGTCATGAGTATGGATGTTGTGTACTCTTTGGGGATAGACAACGATATTATTACGCCGGCCACGAAGCCGTAGATCGTGTATCTGGTTATGAACCTGCGTTTTGCCCATAGCTTGCGGCCGAGTTCGAGGAGGTCGATCTCCTGCTCTTCGTTGTTTGCGTGTATCTTCTCTTTGTCCATATTCTGGGTATAGTTCAAGTTTTTGACATATAACGGTTTCGGAGTGGGGACCGAAACGGGAATATAAAGACAAAGTTAACTCTTGCGGTCGAGATAACAAAATAATGATGCCATATTTTGCTAAGCCGATAATTTGGTCTACCTTTGGCCGAATATACAAAATATTTGATGACAGAATTAGACGATTTCGGTTCTCTCGGTCTCAGTGAAGAGACATTGGAGGCCATCCGCGCCAAAGGGTTCGAGACCCCCTCGCCCATTCAGCGATTGACAATCCCCGTTTTACTCGAAGACAAGAACGACATAATAGGACAGGCCCAGACAGGTACGGGCAAGACTGCCGCCTATGCGCTACCCGTGCTCGAACATGTAGAGCCGTCGGCCGGCTACGTACAGGCGTTGGTGTTGGTTCCCACTCGTGAGCTGGCCTTGCAGGTCACCGACGAGATGTCGTCGCTCAAACGCGGCAAGACAGTGGTGACGGCCATATACGGCGGTGCCTCCGTAGGAGAGCAGTTGCGCCGGCTAAAGAGGGGTATAGATATAGTGGTAGGCACCCCGGGGCGCATTCTCGACCACTTGGGGCGCGGTACGCTCGACCTGTCGCGGTTGCGTTACCTTATCCTCGACGAGGCCGATCAGATGCTCGATCTCGGATTCATCGATGATGTCGACCGTATAATAGCCCATGCCGACGAGAGTCGCCGTCTGCTTCTCTTCTCGGCCACCATGCCGGAGAGGATATCGCAGTTGGCGGAAAAGTACATGCGCGATGTAAAGCACCTCAAAGTGGAGTCGGCGGCTGTTACGGCGGACCTCACGGACCAGATATATTTCGAGGTTCGCGAGAGCGACAAGTTCGACGCGCTCACCCGAATAATAGACGTGGAGCCCGACTTCTACGCCATAGTCTTCTGCCGCACTAAGGTGATGGTTGACGAGCTGGTCGGACGTCTGCTCGAACGCGGTTATGCGGCCGACGGTCTGCACGGCGACGTCTCTCAGGCCCAGCGGGAGAAGATACTGCACAAGTTCAAGAAGAGGTACACCAACATAATGGTGGCTACCGACGTGGCTGCCCGCGGTATAGACGTGAGCAACCTTACGCACGTTATCAACTACTCGTTGCCGCAGGATTCGGAGTCGTACGTCCATCGTATAGGACGTACCGGCAGGGCGGGCAATCAGGGTACGGCCATCACTTTCATCTCCCATGCCGAGTATCGTCATTTCATATCTATGCGCAAGGCCGTTGGCGGCGACATACGCAAGGAGGAGATACCGAGCGTGCAGGATGTGATAGCCCTCAAAAAACGCAACATCATAGAGGAGCTGGCGGAGGCCGCCGAGGAGGGACTGTTCGACGGATACGACGACATGACCGACGAGATATTGCTCCGTTACGACCCGCACACCGCCGTATCGGCATTGCTCAAGATGGCATTCAAGAACGATCTCGACAGCAATCGCTATCCCGAGATACGTACATTCTCCGTCGACAGAAAGGGTACGGCGCGTATCTTTATAGCGGTGGGGCGCAAAGACGGCTTCACGGCCCGTAGCATAGTGGATATGATACAGAAAGAGAGCGGATTGCCCAACGCGCGCATAAATGACGTAAAGATAATGGACGAGTTCTCTTTCGTTACGATACCTTTCTCCGAGGCCGAAAACGTGACACGTGCTCTCAACAGGCTGAGCGACGGCGACCGTCCGTTGGCGGAGATATCGGCCAAGGGCGGCAAGAAGGGCAAAAAGACCGAGGAGCGTGGCGGCAAGGAGTACAAAAAAGGCGACTCCGCCGATAAAGGCAAGGGCAAAAGGCAGTCTAAACCGCGCAAGGATAGATACAACGACCGTCCCGAACGCAAGTCGGGGAGAAGATATAAGTTGTAGCCGTTACGGAGCCTCTTGGTCGTTGTCCGGTGAGGGGCCCTACACCCCGCACAGTAGTGTGTAACCCGAAGTCCGAGGGGTTATGCGCGATTGTGCGGGGTGAGTTTTTGCCGAACGGCTCATATATCGGTGATATTCAAAATGGAGGTCCTTTTGTGGCGGTGTACGGGAGCTGCGCTATGTGCAGGCCCGATAGTTTTTGTGTCACCTTGTGTCTGACAAACTGTCATGGCATAGTGCCAAAAGTGTCTTAATTGTCACTGTTTCGGCTTTGGCACAGAAAGTGATAGACAAGAGGCGTCTTTGCGAAATAAGATATGTTTAATCAATAAAAATAGAGTCATGAATCTTAAACCGTTAGCAGACAGAGTAGTTATCGAACCGAAACCTGCCGAGACAAAGACCGCCGGCGGGCTCATCATCCCCGACAACGCCAAGGAGAAGCCTCTCGAAGGGGTGGTAGTGGCCGTAGGTCCCGGCACATCGGAGGTCAAGATGGAGGTCAAGAACGGCGATACGGTACTCTACGGCAAATATGCCGGCACTGAAATAACCGTGGACGGCAAGGAGTATCTGATTATGCGTCAGAACGATATTCTTGCTATAATCTAATGAGTTTTAATGATTTAGTTTTGTAATAAAGAGAGTCGTTTCGATAATTCCGGTGCCGATGGTACTCGGGAGACGAAACGGTAAAAAATCAACCGAACAATGGCAAAAGATATTAAATTCAACGTAGAGGCTCGCGAGGAGCTTAAAAAAGGTGTCGACTCATTGGCTAACGCCGTTAAGGTGACCCTCGGCCCCAAAGGTCGCAATGTGGTTATAGACAAGAAGTTCGGCGGCCCGCAGGTTACCAAGGACGGTGTCACCGTAGCCAAGGAGATAGAGCTTGAGGAGCCGTTTGCCAACATAGGCGCGCAGATGGTCAAGGAGGTTGCATCCAAAACCGCCGACAACGCCGGTGACGGTACCACCACTGCTACCGTTTTGGCACAGTCTATAATAGGCGTAGGTATAAAGAACGTTACCGCCGGTGCCAACCCTATGGACCTCAAACGCGGTATCGACAAGGCCGTGGAGGCGGTGGTCAAATCGCTTCACGATCAGAGCCAGTCCGTAGGTAACGACATAAGCAAGATAGAGCAGGTGGCCACAGTGTCGGCCAACAACGACAGCTTCATCGGCAAGCTCATCGCCGAGGCTATGGGCAAGGTCAACAAAGAGGGCGTCATAACCGTAGAGGAGGCCAAAGGTACCGATACCCACGTATCTGTGGTAGAGGGCATGCAGTTCGACCGCGGTTATCTCTCTCCCTATTTCATCACCGACCCCGACAAGATGGAGGTAGCGCTCGAGAAACCCTATATCCTCATCACCGACAAGAAGATCTCTACCATGAAAGAGCTTCTGCCCGTTCTCGAGCCGGTGGCACAGTCGGGTCGCTCTATGCTCATCATCTCTGAGGATATCGAGGGTGAAGCGCTCACTACCCTTGTGGTAAACAAGTTGCGCGGTACGCTGAAGGTGGCTGCCGTCAAGGCTCCCGGTTTCGGCGACCGTCGCAAGGAGATGCTTCAGGATATCGCCATCCTCACCGGCGGTACGGTCATCTCGGAGGAGACCGGCCTTTCGCTGGCACAGGCTACCATCGACATGCTCGGTAGCGCCGACAAGGTTACCCTTAACAAAGAGAACACCACTATCGTGGACGGCGCCGGCAAGAAGGCCGACATCGACGCACGTGTGAAACAGATACGCGAGCTTATCGAGAACACCACCTCGGACTACGACCGCGAGAAGTTGCAGGAGCGTCTGGCCAAGTTGGCGGGCGGTGTGGCAGTGCTCTACGTAGGTGCCGCTACCGAAGTGGAGATGAAAGAGAAGAAAGACCGTGTCGACGACGCACTCGCGGCGACTCGTGCGGCTGTAGAGGAGGGTATCGTTCCCGGCGGCGGCGTGGCATACATC
>CAMWRR010000122.1 GCA_947176715.1 uncultured Rikenellaceae bacterium
GCATGTCGGTGTCATTAATATGTAGGGTCAATAGAGGCACAGCCCCCTTTTTGATAAACTACAACCTCAGGAGGTAGCTAAAGGGTGGTGAACACGGCATGTTGATGTCGTTATGAGGATGGAGAATTTTGTTGTATTTGAAAACCGATTATTGTAGTAAGGGGCGGATATTTGTGTTGGAGGTGAAAATTTCAATAGTCATGAAGAGAATCGCTGTTCTGCTTGTCTCATTGTTTGCGGCTTACGGTGTGTCGGCGCAGGAGCTGACGGCAGTCGACGGGCCTTACATTATGTATGACGGCAACGGGGGAGTGCGTTGCATTGCTACCGCTCCGGACGGGTCGTCGGTGGACAGGGTGTATTCCGGTGTGCCTGAGAGGTTGACATTTACGGTGGTGTCGGATAACGGCGCACACCGTTTCGACGTAACCGTACGTCCCGGCAGAAGTTATATGCGTCTTCCCTCCGAGTCGGATGTAGAGGGCGACATAATGATATTGTCGGACCCGCACGGCGATTTCGAGTCGTTCCTGTCGGTGTTGCAGGGCAACGGCGTTGTCGGTGAGGCCCTCGAATGGACGTTCGGTGCCAACACATTGGTTGTAATAGGCGACATATTTGACCGCGGCAATGATGTCAACACTATCTGTTGGCTGATGGTGAAACTGCGGCAGGAGGCCGAGCGCGCCGGTGGTCGTGTGGCCTTTCAGATAGGCAACCACGAAGATCTCGTGCTCAAAGGCAACTATCGTTACACAAAGGATAAGTACAAGGAGTTCGCCGATAGGGTAGGGGTGTCTTTGCGCGATCTTTACGGCAAGGATAGCGAGCTGGGGCGTTTCATAAGGAGTGCCAATATCGTGAGCCGTATTAATGACAACATCGTAGTCCATGCCGGATTGGGCGGCGAGTTCTTCCGTCGCGGCCTCTCTTTCGATGCGGTGAACGATATGGTCGGCGATTATCTGGGTGTTCCCAACGATTCGCTCGCCGTGATAGGCGGTGATGTGGAGTTCGTCTTCCGCACCGTGGGACCGCTGTGGTATCGCGGCATGGTTCGTGAAGACGATACGGTCAAATATCCCCCTGTTCCCACGGATGTTATCGACCGTATGCTCGACAGTCTCGGAGCCTCGCGCGTGATAGTGGGACATACCATATTCGACGATGTTACCGAAAAACTCGGCGGACGGGTGGTTACGGTAAATGTCGATAACGGAAAGAACAGAGAAAAAGGGCTGGGACGCGGACTTCTCATAAAAGAGGGCCGGTTGTATGTAGTCTTCGACGATAAGGCACCCGTGCTTTGGGACATTGCCCGGAAATAACCGTAGACAGTGGTAAAGGTAGTCGAAAGAGCTCTCTTTCGGCTATTTTTATTATTGATGTCCGGTAAAACTTATATTCATTCCGGATGCGGTTTGAGCGAATGCGAGAGCCGTCAAACACTTTCCTTTTGGCGGGTTTGAAGCGTAGCGAAAAAACCGGCGGGCCGCACCTCGCGGTGGGCAAAAATATCCCCAACGTAGGCCCGCAAGGGAGAGTAATGAAGCTATAAGCGTTATTAACTAATGGCACCTAACCGCATCTGTAAAATCTCCCGCCAGGCGCGGTCCCCCGCAGGCTCCTTTTTCGGTGACGTATCGGAATAATAAAAAGCTGAGTAATATAAGCCTATTCGTGTCTGAAGGTTGCTTTTGTCTTGATTTATATATCATTGTGCGTATGTTTTTAATTTTTATCGGACGGAATATATTTCTACACCTGTCCGAATAGGCCTGTGTGAATCACAGTTAATATAGACTTGTCGTAGCCTGTGCGTATTCCGGCTGGCAGATGATATTTTATCTACAAACGCCGATAACCTCATCGGGGAGGGTTTATGTACAGGGTGCGGACGATCTAATCAGTCCCCAAGTCCCCCGGGTTGTCAGAGCCGCTGTGAGGTCAATAAAAAAGGGGGCCTAAAGCCCCCTGCATGACGGTTATGTATCTGCTATTGCGGATTGGCATTGCTCTTGTCTATGACCTTGCCGGGATATGATATTCTATCCTTGCTCGAGGGCATGCCGTAACGCAATATCTCGGCCACCTCGTCCGTGAGATGGGCGCCTATCTCGGGGCTGCACTCAATGGTGGCGAACTCTATGCCGGTGAGTTTGTGGTTCTTTATCACATCCTGCATTCTGTTGCTGCCTCCCATGCCGAATACGGCCTTGAGTCCGGACGGTCTGTCGGAAGCGATGGTGTTGTCTAATGCCTGATAGGTGAAGTAGGCCAAATCGTCGTCGTTGGCATATATGCCGGCTATGTCGGCATTTTTCATGAGCGCCTCCTGTATGCTCATCTTGGCGATATTGGTCTCGTCGTCGGGCATGTACATGTCTAACTTTAACGGCACTATCTCCACCCCGGGATCTATCTCTTTAATCTTTGCGCTGAACATCTCCGCACGTTGAACGGTGCGCGGATCGTTCTCTAAGGTCAACACGAGCACTTTGCTGTTCTGAGGTATTCGTGCGCCGATAAATTCCGCCGCTTTTTCCGCCGCCTCGGTATAGTCGTAGCCTACGAAACAGATCTCTTTATCGAAGCCATCCACACGGCCGTCGAACAGCACTACTGGCACGGTGAGCGAGTTGAGGAAATCGGCGGTCACATTCTCGGGGCTTACGGCTATCACCTTGGCTCCGTTTCTCAACAGGTCGTTTATCAACTGTTTCTGGTCAGGGTTGGTCGAATTTTCGCTACCGCCTACCCACAGTCCTCCGTTGGCGCCGGTGAGACCTACGTTGAACGCCTGACTGAACGAGTGCTGGTATGCCTCCTCGTTCCATGAGTTGTTTATGTTATACATCACGAAGCCGGCGGGATATTTGCCGGTAGGCTGATTGGAGCCGCTGTTGCCTTTTGTGCACGCGGAAAGGGCGAGTGCGGCCATAGAGGCCAGCAACGTCGCTTTTACGATTTTCTTCATATCGGAGGATTGTGTGTTTTAAGTTCTGAAACTATAACGATACAAATGTATAAAATATTATTCAAACAGGATAAAATATTATGCGAAACCGTCGGTACGAATACACGATACGCCGCACGGGCATGGTCGCGGCGTATCGGTATCGTGTGTTTTCGGAAAGTGTCGTTAAAGTTTGTGTATCACGTTAAGTATGTTGTCGCCGAGGTTTATCTGATAGCCCTCCGACTTGAACACCAGTCTGTTGAAGGTGTCGCCTATGACAAGCAGAGGGCGGTTGTCGGCGTTTAGCCCCGCTTGTGCCATAGATGCGCTCACGGCGCCGTTGACATCTATTACATAGTGTGCCTCGGGCAGCCCCTTGAACTCATCGGGGTCGAATTGCGCCCACTCGGCGGTGTTCTTCACTACGAACACTATCGGGCGGCCCCACCCGGCGAGAGCCTCGCGCAGCTCCGCCATATCGCGCATGGCGTGGTTGGTAGGCTCCTTGCGCGGCTCTATGAGGGCTATCATGAAGTAGCCGCGTCCGGTTATATCGAGGATGCACTTGACCTTGTCGTCCTCGGTGTCGAGCACTCTGGCCTCCGAGTCTATGTTGCCTATCACGGCTATGGCGTCCTTGTTCTCGCGCAGTATCAGCTCTACATCGGTCTGCCCGCCTCTCTCTATGTCGAAAAAGTCTGTGCGCCCGAGTACGGCGCCGTTGGCAAGGCGCGTGCCGGTGGTTATCATATACCGACCCTCGTCGAGCGCGAACGGACGGGCGAATGCCTCGCTCAGCGAAGCTCCCGGGCCCATGTCGTAGGCCTGCGAGCCGCGTACGCTCACCTGATGCAGCTTCCCGTCGTCGCCTATGCGCGCGATGGTGAAGTGCGAGCCGTATTTGGGGTCGGGGACTATTTTGGTGGGGCTATATGTCAGCTTTAGGCTCCCCTTTGGCGTGACGGCCTCAGGGCCGTCCGACGAGAATGCCACGTCGACCCACTCTTGGCCGTTGTGGTACTGCACCTTACCGGAGAACGGGTCGAGCCGCGAGGGTATGCCGAACGTGCGGGCCATAGCCACGAAGAATATGTCGCGGGAACGGCTGTCGGCCGCCATCATGCGCGCCACCGATGCGGGCGTCACAGAGGCGACGTCGGTGTTGAGCTCGTCGTATATGCGCACCTCCCGGGCCTTGGCTATCAGGTCGGCCACCGAGGGGGTGTCGTCGAACATCTCTTTGATGACGGGGCGGTAGGCCTCCAACGCCTCGTTGTCAACACGCGGGTTGAGGAGATATAGACGGAACAGCTCGTTGTCGGTGCTCTGCGCGTAGGGGGCCGCCTCTTCGAGATGGGAGTTGAGAACGTCGGCCTCTATGTCGCGAAGGTCTTTCTGCGATATTACGCCGAGCAGCTCCAGCCCCATAGGCAACAGCTCCTTGGGGGTGTAGGTCAGGAAGTCTTCTATCTGGTCGTGGTTGCCGCGGCTCTCTTTCATGAAGCGTGCTATGCGTTCGGGACCGAGCCCTATGTGCTCTGCAAGGTCGGCTGTCTGCGCGTCGGTGTAGAACGTTGCGGTGTAGGCGTTGCGTATGGAGTCCTCAACAATAAGACGCTCTGTGTTGAGTGCGCGCTCTACGTCGCTCACGCTAACGGCCTCGTTGTTCTCCGCCGGGGGTGTCATGTCGAAATCGACGGCTGTCGTGTCGCCTCTCCTGTTCATGGTGACGATGAGGTTGTCCACCTCGCCCACAGAGAGTCTGTCGTAGCCGAACTCGCCGTCTTTAGAGGCCCACACCAGCACGTCGCCGAGGCCCAGCTCCACCGATACGCGCCCCTCGCTGTCGGCTGTCTTGGCGGCTATGGTGGCGAACTCGCCGTAGTTGAACACCTTGAACTCGACGTCGGCACCCTCGGCGGGGCTGCCGTCGGCATTGAGTACGGTTACCTCCGCGCGTTTGGTGGGCGCGTAGTTGGAGGTGACGTTTATCTCGGTGAAGAGCGGGGTTTTTCTCATGATCTCCTCATCGCCGGAGTAGTCGCCGTAGACCTTGGCGTGCATTAGCACTCCGCGTTTGGACGGGGCGGTGAACCAGCCCATATCCAGACGGGGCTCGGGTTCGCAGGCGCCGAGATAGTGCCACCCGTCACCGTCCCACACCTCTACCCATGCGTGGTTGTCGTCGCAGTGGGCCCAGCGCGGGGTGTAGACCTGACGCGCCGGTATGCCCGCGGCACGCATGGCCGCAACGGTGAACACCGACTCCTCGCCGCAACGTCCGTATGCGCTCTTCACAGTGGCCAGAGGCGATGAGGTGCGGGCATCGGAGGGGTTGTATATGGCCTTTTCGTGACACCAGTGGTTGACCTCTAATGCCGCATCCCTGAGCGACAGCCCTTTGACGCGCTCTTTCAGCTCGCGGTAAAATGCCGTGCGCGAGCTGTCGATGCTCTCGTTATGCACGCGGAGGGGCAATACGAAGTGCAGGAATATCTCTTCGGGTATGGAGTCGGCCCACGGCATGGTCTTGCGGGCGTCGAGGGTGGCGCGCACCGAGCCGAGGTATATCTCGGGGTCGACGGTAAGGTCGGCCAGCGGTGCGTAGGCGTATAGGAATCTGAGCGCGTCGCTCTCCTCGGCGGTCAGAGGACGGGAGAATATCTCGAACACCTCCTCGCCGCCGCCCATCACGGCGCACTTCTCGTCAAAAGCCCTCGTCACGGCGTCGCGACGGGCGCTGTCCTTTATAAGTCCGCCGCCTCCGCACGATAAGAGCGTCAGCGACAGGG
>CAMWRR010000123.1 GCA_947176715.1 uncultured Rikenellaceae bacterium
TGAAGCACATAAAGGCCCCCGACTTCCCCACTGGCGGTATAATATACGGTATGGAGGGTGTGCGCGAGGCCTACGAGACGGGCCGCGGACGCGTGGTGATACGCTCCAAGACGGAGATTGAACATACCCCCTCGGGACGCGAGAGCATCATTGTCACCGAGATACCCTATATGGTCAACAAGTCGGAGATGATAAAGAAGATAGCCGAGCTTATCAACGATAAGAAGATAGAGGGCATCTCATACATCAACGACGAGAGCGACCGCAACGGCATGCGCATAGTGATAATACTCAAACACGATGCGGTGGCCAGCGTGGTGCTCAACAACCTATACAAATACACTCAGTTGCAGTCGTCGTTCGCCGTCAACAGCATAGCGTTGGTGAACGGCCGCCCCATGACGCTGACGCTCAAAGACCAGATACACCACTATGTGGAGCATCGTCACGACGTGGTGGTCCGCCGTTCGCGCTTCGACCTGCGCAAGGCCGAGGAGAGGGCCCACATACTGGAGGGCTTGCTCATAGCGCAGGACAACATCGACGAGGTGGTACACATAATACGTTCGTCGGAGACCGCCGACACGGCCAAAGCACGCCTCATAGAGCGTTTCGGCCTGAGCGACCGTCAGGCTTCGGCTATCATCGACATGCGTCTGCGCTCGCTGATAGGCTTGGAGCGCGAGAAGCTGCAGAAAGAGTACGACGAGAAGATGAAGCTCATCGAACATCTCAAAGAGATACTCGCCGACGAGAAGCTACAGCTTCAGGTGGTCAAGGAGGAGATGCTGGAGATGAAAGAGAAGTACGGCGACGAGCGTCGTTCCGAGATAGTGCTGACGGCATCTGAGTTCAACCCCGAAGACTTCTACGCCGACGAGGATGTGGTGATAACCATTTCGCATCTTGGCTACATCAAACGCACTCCGCTTACCGAATACCGCACGCAGGCACGCGGCGGCGTAGGCATGAAGGGTTCTGCCACGCGCGACGAGGACTTCATCGAGCACCTCTACGTCACCTCCATGCACAACACCATGCTCTTCTTCACCGAGAAGGGGCGTTGCTTCTGGCTTAAGGTATACGAGATACCGGAGGGTACGCGCTCTTCAAAGGGACGCGCCATACAGAACGTCATACAGATAGAGCCGGACGACAAGGTACGCGCCTACATCAACGTGCGTCGTCTGACCGACAAGGAGTACGTCGACTCCAACTACATACTCATGTGTACCAAACAGGGCGTTGTCAAGAAGACCAAGCTGGCCGAATATTCGCGTCCCCGTCAGAGCGGCGTGGCGGCCATCGTCATCAAGGAGGGCGACCAGCTTCTCGAGGCCAAGCTCACCACCGGTGGGAGCGATGTTCTCTTGGCGGCGCGCGGCGGTAAGGCCATACGCTTCAACGAGGAGGACGTGCGCTCGGTGGGACGCACCAGTATGGGCGTGCGCGGCATGACCCTCGACGAGGGCGACGAGCTGGTGGGCATGGTATCGCACGAACGCGACCAGAAGGCCGAGATACTCGTGCTCTCGGAGAACGGCTTCGGCAAACGCACCGACATCGACGAATACCGCACCATCACGCGTGGCGGCAAGGGCGTCAAGACGATACAGGTGACCGAGAAGACCGGCTCGCTCATATCCATACAGAGCGTCACCGACGACAACGACATAATGATAATAACCCGCTCGGGCCTTACCATACGCACCCCGGCATCGGATGTGCGTCTGACGGGACGCGCCACACAGGGCGTAAAGGTCATCAACCTGCGTTCTAACGACGCGATAGCCTCGGTGGTGGTAGCCCCCAAGACCGACGACGAAGAGCCGGCGGAGGGAGCGGCGACCGAGACGGAGGCACCTGCCGCCGACCAAGAAAACAACGAATAAAAACCTAATAAAAACCATCATGAAAAAATTGATTCTCACAATGGCCGTAGCCGTTATGGCATCGGCACCGGCCATGGCACAGAAGGTCAATACCGAAGCGATCAAGGCCAAGATAGAGAAAGGCGTGGAGGCTACCAAAGATGCCAAGAAGTCTGCCAAAGCGGCTACATGGCTCTCTTTGGGTAAGACATACTACGAGGCAGCTACGGCCAACACGGCAACGCTCTTCCCCGGCCTCACCTACGACATGCTTCTGCTCACCACAGGCAAGGCATCCAACGCCGACGAACCCGGCATAAGGAACATCGGCGGCAAAGACTATGCGGTGCTCAAATACGACGCCATAGAGGTGTATGTAGACCCTGCCAACAACACCGTACGTTCATGGAAAGAGACCGCTCCCATCGAACAGGACGCTTACAGCAAGGCTATCGCGGCCTATAAAAAGGCCTATGAGGTAGACCCCAAGAGCCTCGACAAGGTTGGCGACGGTTACAAATCGGTGATAACCGCCCTCACCAACGACGGACAGGGCTTCTACGAGTTGGGTGAATACGACAATGCGGCCAAATGTTTCGCCCTCGCCGCAGAATGCGCATACGAGAATCCGCAGGGCGTAAGCGAAAACGCACAACAGCTGGCATTCTTCTCTGGTGTGGCATCCACTCAGGCGGAAGAATACGCACAGGCCGAAAAGATTCTCAGCAAGCTCAAAGACGAAGGCTATGAGCAGAACGGCGACATATACGTATATATCGCTACGGCACAGGACAAACTCGGCAACAAAGAGGGTGCCAAGGAGACATATCTGGCCGGCATAAGCAAATACGCCAACAACACCACCCTGCTCACCCAGTTCATCACATACGCCATAGTCAACGGCGAGGATCCCAGTGTAGTGCTCCCCTACGTGCTGACCGCACAGGAGGCAGACCCAAGCAACATCAGCCTCTTGCTGGCCGAGGGTATCGTATACGACAAGATGAAAGACTACGACAAAGCCATAGCCGCTTACGACAAGGCGTTGGCATTGGACCCCGCATTCTTCGGCGCACTCTACAACAAGGGTTTCGCATACTACTCTAAGGCTACCGAGCTCAACAAGCAGATAGGCCAGACCGACTATACCAACAAAGCCCTCATCGAAGAGCTGAAAAAGGGGTATATCGAAAACATGAAATCGGCTACCGAGGTATTTGAAAAGGCTCACGAGGTCGCTCCTCAGGATGCCAGCGTAGTAGAGCTTCTCCGTTCGTCTTACTTCTCTCTCCGCGACGAGGGTGACAACATGAAAGCAAAATACGAGCACTACAACGCCCTCTCGAAGACCATGTAATTTACATTACGGATATTCAAAACGCGACTTCTGCCATCTCGGGGAGGTCGCGTTTTTTATATTGTGTCAGGTAAAACTTATATCCGTCGCAAGATACGGACCGAGCGTAGCGCGACACCTGCGGCGGGCAGAGAGTTCCCCCAACGGAGACCCGTTTACAGGTCGACAACTCATAGATCTTTCACATTGGCTCTCTCGCTCGCCACAAAGCGCGGTCCCCCGCAGAGGCTACTACGATACTATGCGTTTAAAAGAGAGACGTAATCTATGCGGCTATTCTGTGTTTTGCCCGGACAGTAATATTTTTTCACCACGAACCGGCTGGAATCTATCCGCCATAATAACCGGCATTCACTTTAAGGTATCTGGCATATAGACATTAACACCTTGATAATCTTAATATTAACCGCAACACGGTGACGGGTTTCGCACCTTTTACAGCTATTGTCGCATATTAGGCCCGTTTTTGTTTTGCATTGTACGTTAAATATTATAATTTTGTAGACTAATCTTTACTTATCGCAGATAATTTCAAGAACACAATAATTTAAAAAACTTTATTCCATGTCAGACGTAAAACGTGTCTACTCTTTCGGCAACAAAAAGGCCGAGGGTAACGGCAAGATGAAAGAGTTGCTCGGCGGCAAGGGTGCCAACCTCGCCGAGATGAACCTTATCGGCATCCCCGTGCCTCCCGGTTTCACCATAACCACAGATGTTTGTACGGAGTATTTCAAGCTCGGCAAACAGCAGGTCATCGACCTGTGCAAGCCTCATGTGGAGAAGGCTATCAAAGAGATAGAGGATGTTATGGGCTCGCAGTTCGGCAGCACCACCAACCCTCTGCTCGTGTCGGTACGTTCCGGAGCACGCGTCTCTATGCCCGGCATGATGGACACCATACTCAACCTCGGTCTTAACGACGAGGCTGTGGAGGGTGTGGCCAAACGTAGCGGCAATCCCCGTTTCGCATGGGACTCTTACCGTCGTTTCGTGCAGATGTACGGCGACGTGGTGATGGGCATGAAGCCCCAGAGCAAGGAGGACCACGACCCGTTCGAGGAGATTATCGACAATATGAAGGCCTCTCGCGGCGTAAAGAACGACACCGAGCTTACCACCGACGACCTCAAAGAGCTGGTGGTAAAATTCAAAGAGGCTGTGAAGAGAGTTACCGGTCAGGACTTCCCCACCAACCCGTGGGATCAGCTGTGGGGTGCCATCTGCGCCGTGTTCGACAGCTGGATGAACGAGCGCGCCATACTCTACCGTCAGATGAACAAGATACCCGCCGAGTGGGGTACGGCTGTCAACGTACAGGCCATGGTCTTCGGTAACATGGGCGAGAACTCGGCTACCGGCGTGGCGTTCACCCGCGACGCCGCTACCGGCGAGAACATATTCAACGGCGAATACCTCGTCAACGCACAGGGCGAGGACGTGGTAGCCGGCATACGCACACCTCAGGAGATAACCGTCGAAGGCTCGCGTCGTTGGGCCGCTCTTCAGGGCATCTCTGAGGAGGAGCGCAAGAGCAAATACCCCTCATTGGAGGAGGTTATGCCCGTAGTCTACAAGGAGCTGTTCGACATACAGAACCACTTGGAGAACTACTTCAAAGACATGCAGGACATAGAGTTCACCATACAGGACGGCAAGCTGTGGATGCTTCAGACACGTAGCGGCAAACGTACCGGCGGCGCTCAGGTTCGCATGGCTATGGAGATGCTCGAAGAGGGCATGATAGACGAGAAGACCGCCGTTCTGCGCGTCGAGCCCGCAAAACTCGACGAGCTACTCCACCCGGTGTTCGACTCGTCGGCTATCAAGGGCGCAAAGGTACTCACCAAAGGTCTGCCCGCATCTCCGGGTGCCGCTACCGGTCAGGTGGTATTCTTCGCCGACGATGCCGAGGCATGGGGCAAAGAGGGTAAGAAGACCATTCTCGTCCGCATCGAGACCTCTCCCGAAGACCTCAAAGGTATGGTAGAGTCGGAAGGTATTCTGACAGCACGCGGCGGTATGACCTCGCACGCGGCCGTTGTGGCGCGCGGCATGGGTAAATGTTGCGTATCGGGTGCGGGCGCGCTCCGCATCGACTACAAGGCCCGCACCATAACAGTGGGCGACACCGTCATCAAAGAGGGCGACTGGATCTCACTCAACGGCTCGACCGGCGAGGTTTACTTAGGGCAGGTGGCCACCAAAGCCGCCGAGCTTTCAGGCAACTTCGGCAAGCTGATGGAGCTGGCCAACAAATACGCTCACCTCAAAGTACGCGCCAACGCCGACACCCCCCGCGATGCCAAACAGGCGCTCGACTTCGGGGCGCAGGGTATAGGTCTCTGCCGCACCGAGCACATGTTCTTCGAGGGCGACCGCATCAAGG
>CAMWRR010000124.1 GCA_947176715.1 uncultured Rikenellaceae bacterium
GCGCGCCACGTTCGGGACGTGGAGGTCGGAAGTTCGAGTCTTCTCACCCCGACTTTAAAAATACAGGCGGCAGGATTATATGTCCTGCCGCCTGTATTTTACTTATTAATCGGATTGCCGACAACTCATCTTGTCTCAGGCACGACTCCGCCCCCCGAAACATCATGAATTGGCGACCGTCTCCCTCTCCGGATAGGCTATCCGCTTGTGGTACATGTTGGTAAGTTTGTTTCGGAACACCTCTTTGACGGTGTTTATATCCTGTATCGAGAGCATGGAGCGGGAGAACTGATCCTCCGACATCTGCGTGGACACTATCTTGTCAATCAGCTCCGCGACGCTCTGTTCGTCGTAGCTTCTCAGCGAGCGCGAGGCGGCCTCCACGGCATCGGCCATCATACATATACCGGTCTCCTTGCTTATCGGCCTCGGACCCGGATAGCGAAACAGGCTCTCGTCGTAAACGTCGCCATGCAACTCCTTGTATTTGTGATAGAAAAAGTATATGATAGAATCTCCGTGATGGGTCATTATAAAGTCGATGATCTTGCCCGGGAGATTGTTTTTCTTTGCGAGCCTGTAACCGTCGGTGACGTGCTGTTTTATTATCTGCGCGCTCTCCTCCGGCTCCAGACTGTCGTGCGGATTCTCAGCCCCTGCGGCCATATTCTCGGTGAAATATGCCGGATTGAGGCTCTTGCCTATGTCGTGATAGAGTGCTCCGGTACGTGCCAGCAGAGGGTCGCCCCCCACGGCGCTCACGGCCTCTTCGGCGAGCGAGGCCACCTGCAACGAGTGTTGGAATGTGCCGGGGGCCTTTTCGGAGAGCTCGCGCAGAAGCGACTGATTGGTGTCGCACAGCTCGAGCAGGGTGATATTGGTGACGAAACCGAATATCTTCTCGAACAGATATATCAGCTGGTAGAGCGCCAGAAGCAACACCACGTTGCCGAAGAACCACAACAGATTGCCCCACTCGATAGAGGAGAAGCCCTGCTCATGGAAGAACGACACGGCCACATAGGTGAGCATGTAACATATCAGCACAGCCGCCGTGGCTATGAATATGCGGGCGCGGTGGTAGGCGTTCTGCAGGACGAATATGCCGGCCAACCCCGAGAAGAGATTTATGAAGAAGGTGTCGAAAGGCGACTCGGTGGCTATGGCGCACACCAGCAACACCGATACGTACTCGAATATCGACATCCGCATGTCGTAGAAGGTGACTATGAAGAAGGGCACCACGGCATACGGGATGAGATAGATGCTCAGTGCGGGGATATTCTCCACCGTCACCGTCAATATCATCATCATCAGGTAGATGAAGAGCAGAAGCAACACATACCCGAAATTGAGCGAGAACCCGTTGCGGAAATAGATTAGGAACACATACGACATTACCATCACTATGGATACGTAGAGCAGATTGCCCGCCACCGCGGCCATGAAGCTGCCGTGCCGGTGGCTGTTCATGTATTCGCTCTTGAACGAGTCGAGCACATCGGCCGTATAGCCCTCTATTATGGAGCCTTTGGCAATGATGGGCGTCCCCTTGGCCACGAACCCCTTGGATGCGGACAATCCGGCCCGCCCCTCCTCGAAAGACAGGGTCGACAGCTCTTCGTCATAGACTATGTCGGGGGTGATGTAACGGTCGAAACGCACGCCCGCAGGACTTATGCCGAAACCTACCACCACCTCCCTCAAAGCGGCCTTGGCCTCTTCGGGGGTGTAGAAGTTGACCTTGGAGAAGGTCGATATCCTGCCGTCGCGTATCACCCTTATGAGGCCGTCGGACGACACGTTGTCGCTCTCGGCTATTATGCCGTCGCGGTATATCTGCACGAGCTTTTCGCCCAGCGCCCTCATCACCTCCGCACGACGCGAGGCATCCACCTCCGGCAGGTACATGTTCTCCTCCAACGATGCCGACATTCTGGCGGCCACCGTGGTATCGCACTCGTATATGGGTATGAACGTCTCGTTGAAACGCTTGAGGTCGGCCTCCCTCTCGGCGCTGCTCTTCAGCACGGGGAAGTCGAACGGAGCGACCAAGTCGCCGTAGTGCCACATGTCGCCGCGGTGATAGTCGTACTTGAACACCGAGCCCAACGGCATTATGGCCGCAAGGGCTATCGTCGCCGCTACGAATGCTATTATGGTCTTCAGTTTCGTAGTCATAAGAGAGCCTCCTCCTTTTTGTATGTCTTATTTGACCATCTTCTCCTCCGTGAGCGACTTGAAGCCGTCACCGAGCGTCTCGTGGGCGTTGACCACAACCATGAACACCAACGGGTCCACCTCCTTTATGTAGGACTGCACCAAAGCCAGCTCGCGTCGGGATATCACCACGAATATCATGTTCTTGTCGGCGTGCGTGTACATGCCGCTGGCCTTTATGTAGGTACCCCCGCGCTCCAGATTGTCGATGACGTACTTGCGGATCTCCTCGTGCTTTTCAGATATTATGAACAACAGCTTGTCGTTGGAGGCCCCGCCTATGATGTAGTCTATCGTCTTGGTCATTAAGAATATGGTAATGATAGAATAGAGCGGCAACTTCCAGTCGCCGAACACTATAAGACCTACTATCACTATGACGGACTCCACGAACATTATACTGCGGGCGATAGGGATATGCAGATATTTGTGGACAATCATGGATATTATGTCGGTACCTCCGCTCGTGGCGTTGGCCTTGAATATCAGACCCAAGCCCGCTCCGCCGCATATACCTCCGAACAGGGCCGCCAACACCATGTCGCCGCTGAGGTTTATATGACCGCCCAACATGGTGGCCGGCTCCTCGCCGAAGAGCGATGTCAAAAGGTTCATGAAGACGGGGGTCACCACCGCCGACACTATCGTCTTGGCCCCGAAACGGGAACCGAAGATTATAAGGCCGGTTATAAGCAACGGGATATCGAACGCCAGACCGAACGTACCCACCTGTATGTCGGGGAATATGCTGTGCAATATGATGCCCAGACCGTAAACCCCGCCGGGCACTATATCGTACGGGTTGATGAACAACACGAACGCCAAAGCCAGAATAAACGAACCTAAAATTATCTGCCCCCACTGCACCAGCCATTTGCGGCTGAACGGAACGGCACGCGGCGGTAGGATGTTTTCTATCGACATGTTAAGAGTTTTTATTTTACAAATATAGGTAAAATCGGCGGAATTGCATCAACGCTCGCCGCGGCCCGCCGATATTTTGCGACAGTGAAGCCCCGCCACGGCTTATTGCCGGGGGACGAGACGACTTTTCGGCAAATTTTTCTTATATTTGTAGTATCGAAAATCGGAAGTGTCTGAGTCGTTTTGATAGGGCGCAAGAGGGCGTGCCCGAACGGTTATCGGGTGAGTGCCGGGCTCTGTCGGCGAAATCAGGATACCCACACTTACGTCTATTAGAATATCTTCTTGGGGTATCGGAGGGAAGAACGCTTATTTATTATGAGGAAAATCTTGTTTTTTGTGATGGCTGCGGCTCTGTTATGCGGCTGCAACAACAATAAGGAGGACGAGGACAATACGGTTCCGTGTCCTGTCACCGGTGTTGAGATACCCGTATCGAGCGCAGACAAGCCTTTTATGGCCGGCGTCAAGGTAACGCTTCAGGGCCAGGGTTTTACCGATAACAGCGAGATATGGCTACGTGGCTCTGCCGAGACCAGAGCCGGCGGACAGGATGTCAAGGCAGAGGTCACACAGGTTACCTCGTCGTCTATCACGTTCGTGACTCCGGAGGTATACGGTCAGCAAAATGTGGTGCTCAAACAGAACGGCGACGAGTGGGTGTTAGGTATGCTCGTGTTTGCGGACGAATTGACACTTTTGCCTAACAAGGTGTCGAGAATAACGGTTACGAATCTTTACGAAAAGAGCAACGTCGTGGTGTACGACTTCTCGTACGACGAGCGGGGTCGCATAGCCAAAACAGTCGAGACCAGTAACCGAACCGACGTGCTGACCACTACCTACACCTACTCCGACAATGAGATTACGGCTACGGCCACCTCAAACGGAACGCACTTCTTATCGTCCCAGCAGTATAAATACACCCTCGATAACGGCAGAGCGGTAAGATACGAAGTCAGGACCGACTTAGACGACGAAACGATAAACGACGAAGTCACAGTGACATACGACGACAACGGCCGCATTGCAGCCATAGTCGCCGACGAGACTTTCGAGAGAGGAGAATCGTGGACTACCAAAGCAAACGAAGAGCTGGCGTTCGAGAACGGAACGTTGCAGAGATACATATCCGAATCGACCGACGTCGAATCGGACGGCTCGGAGAATACGGCACACTCATTGGAGTTGAACTTCAGCCCAGGTCCGTTCAACAACCTCAACATCGACATAATAGGCATAGACTGGGTAGGCGAATATATGTACGCCACTCCGCTATATCTGCTGAACATCGGCGGCGAACGCTCATTGCGACTGCCTGCGAGCATGAGCTATAAATATACGGATAACAACACGAGCGGCAAAGACGACGAGTTCACTTACGCCATAAGATACGTCATGTCCGACGAATATATCACGGAGATAAACATGTCGAGAGAGGGTCAGTTGGAGACGACAATAGAGATAGAGTACCAAAAGTAACCTTACGGCGGGGCTATATCGCCATAAAGACAAAGGGACCGGCTAAGGCCGGTCCCTTTTCATTCGCGCGTTACGCACTTATTATTTCCTATGCAACGGCCGCTCTATGTAAGCGGTATAGTCGCGCACCGTCGGAGTGTAGTCGCCCTCGAAGAACGGCGACGAGATAAGAAAATCGGCAGTGGAGCGGTTTATCGCCATAGGGATGTTGTAGACCGAGGCCAGACGCATGAGCGCTTTTACGTCTACGTCGTGGGGCTGTGCGGTCATAGGGTCCCAGAAAAACACGAGCAGATCTATCTCCCCTTCGCTGATTTTGGCCCCCAACTGCTGGTCGCCACCCAACGGGCCCGATTTGAGCAACGTTATGTCGAACCGCGAGGCATCGTATCCGTGGTGGGCCGATATGGTCTTCTCCACCATCTTACCGGTGGTGCCGGTGCATATTAGATGATGCTTGACCAGTATCTCCCAGTTCCAGTCGACCCATTCGGCCAACTCCACCTTCATACTGTCATGCGCCACAAGGGCTATACTCTTTTTTTTATCCATTTTTGTCATACTTTTTAATAAGGTCATAAGTGACCGGCCACACTGTCATATACCCGCATTCGATAGCGAGGGTCCGCCCTCTCCGTACGGAGCGAAGCCGTTCAGCGACACCGCGTCGTAGTCGTACTGCAAGGCGTCGTAACGGGTTATGAAAGGGGGTATCTCCAAACTGGCGTCGTTATAGACTATGGGGCTTCCGTCTATGTAGTGGGTCCTAGCCCCTACGGCCTCGGTGATGGCGTGTCCCGCCGCCACGTCCCAGTCGAGCATACCGGTGAGACGCACATAGACGTCGGCCTTATCCTCGGCTATGAGACAGAACTTTTTGGAGCTGCCGCACTCTATTATCTCGTTATGGGGATAACGCTCCTTTATGCGGCTGACGAAATGTTCGGTATCGCGGTTGATATGCGAACGCGTGATGGC
>CAMWRR010000125.1 GCA_947176715.1 uncultured Rikenellaceae bacterium
CCTCAATGTAGACGAGGTCGTTTACAAGGCTACGGAGACAGACCCGCGCTGGGGCATAGAGCTCAGTTTCGAGAAGAGCTACAAACCCGCAACCAAAGGTAAAGTGGTGATATATCTCAACGACCAGCTCGTCGATCTTGCCAAACCCGTGACACTTACCGTCAACGGTAAACAGGCTTTCAGCGGTAAGGTCAAGCCCGGACTCGACAACATTGTCAACAGCTGCGCCGCATTCTTCGACCCCGAAAGGCTCTATCCGGCGGCCATAGAGGTGGATATCGCCGAGTTGAAATAGTTCTGTCGTTTCGTAATCATAAAGACACCGGCGCCCATGAGGAGTGCCGGTGTTTTTTGTGCTCATATTGCGGTGAGACTTCGCGTCGGGTATATTCTATTCGTCGTGAGTCGTGGTCTTAGCGGAGTTATGAGTGGGGAAACACAGTTTCGCTTGAAGAATCCGAGGCGTAGTGACAGAGGCCGTTCATCACGAGTTCAGCCAACCTGACGGCATGTTTTTATACGCGCATACCCATCTCTTGGTCCGCAGATCTATTGCCGTGCTCCGAAGTAAAAGCTTGTCTCATGCCGGGCCATGTCGATAAAACAACCGCCTGCGATATCTCCGAACGGATGTCGCAGGCGGTTGGCGTTATGCAGATAAAATACTATTCGAGTGTAGAGAGGTCTACCTCTATTGCGGCGGGATATAGCCTTTCGGGGTCGAAGAATATGCCGCAACTGTTGATGAGGTGTTTGGTGTCGAGGCTCACCTTGCCGTTGAAGGCCTCTTTGCCGTTGACGGTAAGTTTGACATCCTGCGACAGGTCTACTAACTCGGGCGACAGATACACCGTTATTTTGCCCTTTGTGGCAGTGGTGTATGTTCTGGCGAACTTCATGTCTATTCCGCTCTTGTTTTCGGTAGTCTGATACCTTACCGTCTGCACGTTGAGCGTTATGTCGTTGCCGTCTATCGACATATCGTAGTAGCTGCGGCTGTTGGCGTCGCTGTTGGAGCGTTCGTTTACGTAGAGGTTGTAGAAGCCGTCACGGTAGAGGCCGTCCATCTCGAAATTCTCCCCCATGACCTTTTTGGGGTGCGGGTCGCGGGTGTGGGTTTTGAGCCACGGGGTGGTGGGGTTGTAGTCGATGCTGTGTCCCATGCCCGGAAGCAACCGTATGTTGTGCACGAAGCTACCCGGATTTTCGCTCTCCAGTCTGTCGAACTCATCCTTGGTGTATTGCGTCAGTGTGTTGCGGAAGAATCCGTCGTCATTGGCACCGGTACGGAGAGAGAAAGCTATGTTGCGGCAGTTCTCCACGGGTGCG
Source organism: uncultured Rikenellaceae bacterium (assembly GCA_947176715.1). Taxonomy (GTDB): domain Bacteria; phylum Bacteroidota; class Bacteroidia; order Bacteroidales; family Rikenellaceae; genus CASDZP01. The sequence continues at coordinate 1,330 of CAMWRR010000125.1, forward strand.
TTTTTGAGCGGCTCGCCCCCGGCCATAGGGCCTGCGCCGGCCAGATAGTCGGCATAGAACGATGCCAGACGCTGGCTTCCGTAGCCGCCCTCGGAGATGCCGAAGAAGTAGACTCTGTCGGGGTTGATGTCACCCGATACGAACGCGAGGCGCAACAGCTTCTCCCATGCGAACTGTTTGGCTTTCTGCCACCAACGGTAGTATTTTTCGTTGGGTATCTGGGGGATGAAGTAGGCCGAGGGGGCGTCGTCGAATCCCTGACAGATGCTTAACCCTGTTCTCCATTCGTCATCCTTGTCGCCCGAGCCGTGTATATACAGGAAGAGCGGGTACCCTTCGGCGGGTTCGGAGCCTTTGGTGCCCCAGTAGAACGGCATGGTGGCGTTGGGCTCGAGGTTTGCAGGCAGCTTCCATCGGCCGGTGCTGTTGCCGCTCAAGGCCTTTAGCTCGCCGAGCTTATCTTCGTTGTAGCTGTCGTTGGCTTTTTTCCAAAGCGCCCATACCTCCTCGCGTTTGGCGTCTATCTGGTCTGTTGTGATAGGCTCGCTATCGCTCCACAGGGCCGTTTCGCCACCCATGTGTTTGTAGAAAAAAGCCGTCAGATCGTCGACAGGCTCTTCGGACTCTTCCGGAATCTCGGGAGTGGGGTCGGGATTAGGGCCGTCCTCTTTAGGGTCGGACGAACACCCGGCGATCAACAACGCTGTAAGCGATAAAATACCGACCTTTTTAAGTAACAGATATGACGTTTTCATGTCGTGTATGTGTTAGAAGTTAATTTTCGATATGTCAAAATTATATAATGTTAACGATAATAACAAGGGAAACGGGATATTTAAACAGTCTGTTTTGGGCTTTTTTGATAAAAAATAGTTACCTTCGTAAGGTCTATAAAGAAGAAAGGAGGACGAAATGTCGATAGAAGAACAAGTTAACGAAGGTATCAAAGAGGCCATGAAGTCTCGTGACAAGATACGGCTCGAGGCGTTGCGCAACATCAAGAAGGCTATACTCGAAGCCAAAACCAAGCCGGGTGCCGGCGGAGAGATAGACGATGCCGCTTGTCTGAAACTAATACAAAATCTGGCCAAGCAGAGCACCGAGTCGGCCGCCATATACAAGGAGCATGGCCGCGAGGAGCTATACCTGCAGGAGAGCGGCCAGTTGGAGGTGCTCAACTCATTCCTGCCGGCAAGGCTTACGGATGAGGAGCTTACCGCCGCGCTTAAAGAGATAATAGCGCGTGTGGGCGCAACATCCATGAAAGAGATGGGCAAGGTGATGGGCGTGGCGAGCAAAGAGCTTGCGGGTCGTACCGACGGTAGCGCCATATCGGCCAAAGTAAAGGAGCTGCTCGGTTAATACGGAGGGCATGCGTTACAGGGAGCGGCATACTTCTTTGCCGCTCCTTTTTGTTTGGTGGCGTAGGTAATGTGTAGCTGGACTCTAATAATAGACTATCGTATGGCTTTGCCCTGTGTGCGCGAGATGATGCCTTTCGTTAAAAACGCGTTGGTGCGGAGGGGTTGGTGTTGTCGGTATTCCGTCATACGATACGCATCTTAGGGACGATAATCACGCAACTATCCCGTACATGTTGCCAATCTCACAGCTATTGGATCAAGTGATGCTATACCGTCAGTGCCCGGGCCGGGGAGCGCATCCCGTTGCATCCGCTACCTGAAAATTCTCTATCCCGTGCTCTTCAATGGCCTGCCGCCACTTGTCGGATATTGCAACGGAGCGTTGCGTCTCGAAGTCGAACGCCACGTTTACCGCCACGGATGCCGCCTTGATTTGGCCGGTGTCGGCATCGTATATCTGTTGGCTGAATGTAAGGCTCTTGTTGCCCAACCGGCTCACAGTGGTGCGGACGCATATATTCTCCTCCATGAACACCTGTGCGAGGTAGTCGGTCTCCGTTCTCGCCTGCACGAACCCCTCTTTGCGCCATACGCCCGAGAGCCCCAGCACACGTTGCATGTAGTCTACCTTGCCTTGGTCGAAGAAGTGTTGCAGGTTGACATTGTTGACATGTCCGAGCGCGTCTATGTCGGCGAAACGTATCTGTATGGGTGTGATAATCATGGACGTATGATTTTGAACGCTCCGCTACGGTCGATGGCTATTATTGACGAGGCCTTGCCTGTGGCGCCTGTCTCGAAGGCGGGGTCCACTACCATGTCTACCGCCTCTTTCAATGCCGGGTCTATCTCGTCGAAGCATGTCGGTGTAGGCATGCCGCTTATGTTGGCGCTTGTAGATACGACGGGGCGGCCGAGCAGACGGCACATCTGACGGCAAAATTCGTGGTCGGGTACCCGCACGCCTATCGTTCCCTCCTCGGGAATCAGCTCCTGCGATATGCCGTGCGCTCCCGGGAGTATGAGTGTCAGCGGCTTGTCCGTCACCTCCATGAGGTCCCATGCCACGTGGGGCACATGGTCGGTGTAGACGGCGGCGCGGTCGATGGAGTCGACTATCACGAGCATACTCTTTTTGTCCGTGCTCTTCTTTATGGCGTATATCTTGGCTACGGCGTCGCTGTCGGTGGCGTCGCAACCGATGCCCCATACCGTGTCGGTGGGGTAGAGTATGACACCTCCGTTACGAAGTGTCTCTACCGCGCGCCGTACCTCTGATTTTATGTCTGTCATTGTGTTTGTATTAATCTGTTAATCAGGATTGTATCTGAGAGGAAGCCGCTGTCGGGACCAAAACGGAAGCCGCAGTCGGAATTGAAACCCTACTAAAGCAATCCCAACTCCAACAACGCCTCCTCGCTCATCATATCGCGGCTCCAAGGCGGGTCGAACGTGAGCGTGAGGTTGAGGTCGGTAACCCCTTTGACCTTGCGTACCTGTGTCTCCACATCCTCTACGAGCATGTCGGCCATAGGGCAGTTGGGGGCGGTAAGGGTCATGCGTATGTTGGCCGTGCCGTCGGGCTCCACATCTATCTCGTAGACCAGCCCGAGGTCGTAGATGTTGACGGGTATCTCGGGGTCGTAGATGTTTTTGAGCGTGTATATTATGTCTTTCTCTATGCCGAGAATCTCTTCCGGTGTAACAGCCATAGCGTCAATCGTTTTTTCTGCTCAGGTAAGCCAATGCGTAGAGTTTCATCTGTTTTATCATCGATACAAGGCCGTTGGCGCGTGTGGGCGACAGGTTCTCGCTCATGCCTATGCGGTCGATGAAGTATAGCTCGGCGTCGTATATCTCCTGCGCGGTGTGGCCCGACAGCACCCTTATGAGCAGTGCCGCCAGCCCTTTGGTTATGATGGCGTCGCTGTCGGCCTGAAAGGTTATGACACCGTCGCTCTCCTTGGCCGCTATCCACACGCGCGACTGGCATCCGCTTATCAGATACTTGTCGTTACGGTAGGCACCGTCGAGCGGTTCCAGCTCCGAGCTGAGCTCTATCAGATAGTTGTATTTGTCCATCCAGTCGTCGTAGAGGGCGAACTCCTCCACGATGCGGTCCTGTTCTTCGTTTATCGTCATCGTATCAACGGTTTATTGTCGTTTTCTTATCTCGCCGAGCAGATGTCCCTCGCATGCGTTGGGGTGCGATACGCCGAGCATGTCGCTTACGGTGGGGGCCACGTCTATCATGTCCACGGCACGTTCCACACGTCCCGTCCCTATGCCGGCTCCGTAGAATACGAGCGGCACGTGTATGTCGTATTCGTACGGCGACCCCGACGAGGCGGTCACCCAGCCGGCGGCCTCGTTCTCAAGCTCTATCCATCCGGGCATGAGGTTGATTATCACGTCGCCGGAGTGTTTGGGGTAGAAGCTGTTCTGTATCTTCATGGCTATGCCGCGGCCGTAGTAGTTGGTGGCGAGAGTGGTGGCGGTGACGGCCTGTGCCACGCCGCCGAACTGTATGGCGAAGGTGGCCACGTCGTTCTGTATCTCCGGGAGCGAGAGTTTGCGCTCGTATATCAGACGCCTGTTGAGATATACCTGCCTGTTGCGGTATTCGCTCACCCATACCCCCTCGCCAAGACGCGCGCTCAGAAAGCTGTTGATGAGCACGCGGAACTGTATGGCGTTGAATGTGCCCGAGTTATAGCGGCTGCCGTCGGTCTTTACATTGTCGCTTATGCCGTGGTCGGAGGTGAATACCACAGTGTAGTTGTCGCGGCCTACGGTGCGGTCGAGGTGCGAGAGCAGACGCGCTATGTCGCGGTCGAGCTTGTAGTAGGCATCTTCAAGCTCGGTAG
>CAMWRR010000126.1 GCA_947176715.1 uncultured Rikenellaceae bacterium
AAATAATTCAACGCCATGATAATACAACTTATCGTAGTCTTAGTCGCCATAATAGTGGGAGCCCGATTGGGCGGTATCGGCCTCGGTGTTCTCGGCGGGGCGGGTCTGGCCGTGCTCGTCTTTCTGTTCGGATTAGAGCCCACCTCTCCGCCCATAGACGTCATGCTGATGATAGTGGCGGTTATAGCGGCGGCGGCGTGTATGCAGGCGGCGGGCGGTCTTGACCTGATGGTGCGTCTTGCCGAGAAGATACTGCGTAGCAATCCCCAGCGCATAACCCTGTTGAGTCCGCTGGTTACCTATACGTTTACATTTCTGGCCGGTACCGGTCATGTGGCCTACTCGGTGTTGCCTGTCATAGCCGAAGTCTCCGCCGAGACGGGCATACGCCCCGAGCGTCCCATGTCGATAGCGGTGATAGCCTCTCAACAGGCCATCACAGCCAGCCCCATATCGGCGGCCACGGTGGCCCTGCTCAGCCTGTTGGCCGGCCACGGGTTCGACATAACGCTCGGCGACATACTGATGATATCCATCCCCTGCACGTTGACAGGCGTGATTGTGGGTGCCCTCTGCTCGCTACGGGTGGGCAAGGAGCTCAAGGACGATCCTGAGTATCTGCGCAGGGTCAAGGCCGGCGAGTTCGAGGGTGGCCGTAGCAGTGCGGGAGTCGTAGAGAACAAACGTGCGGCCGTTGTCTCGGTGGCGCTCTTCCTCGCAGCTACCGTAGCCATAGTGCTCTTCGGCTCGTTGCCCGGGTTGAGACCGGTGTTCGACGGCGGGCCGTTATCCATGTCGTACGTTATAGAGATAGTGATGCTTGCGGCCGCCGCACTCATATTGATGGCCACGCGCACAGACGGCACTAAGGCGGTCAAAGGCTCGGTCTTCTCGGCCGGCATGCAGGCGGTGGTGGCCATATTCGGCATAGCGTGGATGGGCGATACGTTCATAGCCGGTAACATGGCCGAGATAAAAGGTGCCGTGGAGGAGACGGTGACACGTATGCCTTGGTTGTTCGGGGTGGCCCTCTTCGTGATGTCGATACTGTTGTTCAGTCAGGCGGCCACCATACGCGCACTCTTGCCGCTCGGCATAGCCCTCGGCATATCTCCCTACATGCTCATAGCGCTATTTCCCGCCGTCAACGGCTACTTCTTCATACCTAACTATCCTACCGTGGTTGCCGCAATAAATTTCGACCGTACCGGTACCACACATATAGGCAAGTATGTACTCAACCACTCGTTCATGATGCCGGGACTGGTGGCTACCGTCACCTCCGTGGGGTTAGGCATATTGTGCGTCAACCTTTTCTTCTAAGGGCCGAATATACAGGTGTTCCTCCGAGGCATCTATCCGTATGGCAGGAAACGCTCTGCCGTGACGGTATAGGTCGTCCCGGACTGAAAACGACGGGGTCGGCAAAAGGCAACCGCTCCTTATAAGCGTAGCCGTACAGATTCTCAAGAGGCGGAGCCTCCGTTGGGGGCGTTTCCGACCACCGCAAGGCTCTCTACATTGCACTTCGGAAAGATTGTCCCTCGGACCGAATCGGGCGTAATAGAGTAGTGTCCGATGGCTATTCTAATCCGATATCTGAAAATATACCGCTTTGACCAGAAATATGTCCGAGACGAGTTTGAGGGGCAGTACTCCCGGTTCGTATGCTTTGTTTCGGGAGTGCAGTTCGACTTTTCGGCTGTCTTTGTGGCTTCGTATCTCGCGCAACAGTCGTCGGCCGTCTTTGAGTACGATGACATATACCTGTCCGAACTCTATGAATGTCTGCCACTCCTCTATCTTACTCAGCAACACTATCGCTCCGGCCGGGAATGTCGGGGCCATGTTGTTTCCCGCCACTACCGCGGCCAAGTCGTTGGTGTCGGCGCACATGAAAGGGATGTACTTCTGTATGTACCCCAGCGACTCTTTGGGGGAGAGCATGCGTCCTACGGTGTCCATTCCGAAGACGGGAACCATGCGTACCTCTTTTCTGGCGGCCCTTATGCTGTCTGAGTTCTCGAACATGGCCCTTTTGGAGCGGAACATCTCCCCGACACCCTCGTCGAGCCAGTTTTCGTTTATCAACAGAGTCTCTATCAGCACCTGCTTGTTGCGGTCGGACAGATGAGAGTGGCCGTTCTCTATCATGGAGTAGGCGCTCTTCTTTATTCCGCATATCTCGCCCATCTTCTCCTGTGTGTAGCCTAACGTCTTGCGTAGCTCCTTCAGTCTTGCGTTAAGAGACATCATATTCTGTTTTTAGTTAAACGAGACGTGTCGGTTGTTAATCTCAACCATCCGTAAAGATATGAATTAGGTCGGTTAAATCAAAATTTAAACGAAAAAATACAATAACCGCCGACGATAACTGATACTATCGTCGGCGGCATGTGTGCGGGGTCTCTACCGAGAGGGTGTTAATGCAACAAGGAGTCGAGCTTCTGCCTGTCGCCTGCCAACGCGGCCGCCTCGTCTATGTGCGGGTCGTTGGCTACGGCGCGTTGCGAACGGCCCCATGCGTAGGCATAGTCGGCCGTGATGGCGCTCTCGAGGTATTCGAGAATCTCCTCTTTGTATAGGGCGAGGTCTCTCTTCTTGTCGGCCTTTACTACAGCCTCTATCTGTTCTATCATGGGGGCGAGCTTGTCCGAATAGTCCTCTTTCCGGGCTATTGATTTGAGCTTGTTGAGCTCTATCTGTGTGGCCGAGGTGTATTCCAGCTCCTTACCCTCTATGAAGCGACAGAAGTCGGCATATTCGTCGTCGCTCATGCGGAATGCGAGCGGGTCGAAGTCGATGTCTCGATGTTTGTTGTAATATTTTACGGCATAGTCGTCTATGTAACCGTACGCAACCAGAGCGGTGGCGAACTTACCGGCATATTCGGGTTTTACGGCTATGTCGGGGGTTATGCCGCCGCCGTCGCGGACGATGCGTCCCGCCGCCGTTCTGAACTCCCTCATGAGCGAGTCTGGGATGTTGCCGACGCTACCGTCTTCGTTGCGGTGGCTGTAATCGACGGCCTGTATGCAACGGCCGCTGGGGATGTAATACTTGGCCGTAGTGATCTTCATATAGGAGCCGTAACCCACGCTCATGGTGCTCTGCACCAGTCCTTTGCCGAACGTGCGTGTGCCGTACACGACGGCGCGGTCGAGGTCTTGCAACGCTCCGGCCACTATCTCGCTCGACGATGCCGACGCACTGTTGACCATAACCACCAAGGGCAGGTCGGTATCTATGGGTTCGTTGGTGGTTTTGTAGAGGGCATTTTCGGCCTCCACGCGCCCTTTTATCGACACCACCTCGGTACCTTTGGGCACGAACAGACCGGTGAGGGCCACAGCCTCGTCGAGCAGTCCGCCGCCGTTACCGCGCAGGTCGAGTATCAGCCCTTTCAGGCGTCCGCTCCTCTTCATGTCGGCGATATAGCGTCGTACGTCGGCGGCGCAACCGTCGGAGAAGCTGTCCAACGATACGTAGCCTATGGAGTCGTTAACGAATCCGGCGTACGATACGGCCGGTATCTTGATGCGCTCGCGTTTTATCTCTACGTCGCGTTCCGATCCTGTGGCGCCGTCGCGCACCGTCATCACGAACGACGAGCCCGGCACCCCTTTCATGCGGGCGCTCACAGTATCGACCTTTATACCTTTCATCGACACGCCGTCTATGGCTACGATAAGGTCGCCGGGGCGCAGACCGGCTCTGTCGGCGGGCGAGTCGCGGTAGGGTTCCGATATGCGTATGTAATCGGTGTCGCTGTCCTTGCGCACCAACGAGCCTACGCCGCCGTATTGTCCCGTGGTGTGTACGCGGAACTCCTTCATCTCCTCCTCGTTGAAGTATTCGGTATAGGGGTCGAGCGAGGAGAGCATCTTTTCGGCGGCGGCCTCTATCAGCTTGCGGTTGTCTACCGAGTCGACGTATTGGGTGTTGACTCCACGATAGACGTTGAAGAATATCTCTATGTTCTTGCCCGCATCGAAGTCGGCGCGACGGGTGTTCTGCCCGAACGCTGCGGTAGCCGCGGCGAGCAATACCAGCGAAAGGATATGTCCGGTCGTTCTCATTACAGTTGTTCGTTTTCTATCCTCATGGCCAGTACCGTAACGGCTGTGCGGTTGCCGTCGATCACTATAGGGTTGAAGCTGGCGTCGACAGTGACGGTGTCGTTATAAAGCATTCGCAGACGTGTGAATGCCTTTACGGGGCGGTATTGGCGTACGGCACCCGTCTCCTTTACGAGCACATAGCCCGAGGCGGCCATTACCTTGTCTACGGAGCTAAGGTCGCCGCCCGTGCGCAGACGCACGCTCTTCTTGACAAATCCGAAAAACGGGTAGGCTATAGATATGACCACGGCGAGGCATATCAGCATATATCCGCTCGTGGAGGTCAGGAACAGCCCTAACTGCGACGGTTGCACGCGTGTCTGGTTCATAGCCGCCAATATCAGGTATATCACCGCGAAAAGGATGACGAGATATACGAAATAGCTTACCGATTTCTTTAAAAAGTTGTTCATGTGTATGTTTTGTTTTAACTTTATCCCTATTCGATTATAACCGTTGCAATCTGTTTTTATTGTTATCGTACCGCCTTTATGAGGACATTGTATCGACATATCGCAGAGTTGGTTCGTGGGATAAAGGTACTCTTTTTTCCCGAATTATGTCTGGTGTGCGGCAGAAAACTATCCGACGGCGAGAGGGTGATGTGTACCCGGTGTCGCGTGACGATGCCTCTGACCATACGGTCTGCGGACGACCTGTATAGACGTTTCGACAACCATTTCGAGCCGGTGTGTGCGGTGTCGTTCTTCAATTATGTGCACGGCTCGGCCCATTCGCGTATAGTGCTCGGCATTAAGTTTCACGGTCAGCGTCGCGCCGCCGTGGAGATGGGGCGGTGGTTCGGGCGGCGGTTGCGTGAGGAGGGATCGCCCGTATGCTCGGCCGACATGTTGGTGCCTCTGCCACTTAGTCGAGGACGCGCCTTAGAGAGGGGGTTCAACCAGTCGGAGCTGATAGCCCGCGGGATAGGCATGGAGACGGGGGTGCCGGTGGAGACACGGGCGGTGGCGAGGGTGCGTTACAGCGACCCGCAATCGTTGCAGCGATCGCGTACAGACCGTTTCAGGAATGTGACCGGGGTTTTCGCCGTGACCCGTCCGGAGCTGTTGGCAGGGAGGCATATAGTAATAGTGGACGATGTGGTCACGACCGGATCGACCGTAACCTCGTGCGCTACGGCCATACTCGAAGCCGTACCCGACTGTCGCATAAGCGTGGCCGCCCTCTCGGCGGTATCGTCGATAAGGGGATGATATTGCTTTTGATAGGGGTCTGATTTTTTACCGGCAGGAGCCGATCGACACAGTAAATTAGGGCGTTTGGCAGGTGTGTATGGTAGAGGGTGGTCAAACACAATTCCGCCCCATCCGGTCCGAGGCACGAGGGCCGTAGGCCTTTCCGCTTGGCGGACCCGGAGTGTAACGCAGGGGCCGAGCGGGCCGCACCTCGCGGTGGG